>CAYXXL010000074.1:0-11169 GCA_964469025.1 uncultured Fibrobacteria bacterium | reverse complement strand
GGACGCCAAGCCAAGTGCCATCGAGGTTTCAGCAAAAAAACGGCTGGAAGTTCAGGCTATCCTCCATCCGCTTCGCGGGTCCATTTGAACCACCCCAGGTGGCCCGCGATGGCGGATCGGACGGCGATCGCCACCTGCAAGGGGAAGCACCAGAAATAATCCGCGAGGACGTTCCACCTTCGGAACTTCCAGGCGGCCACAGCCAGGAATCCGAGGTCGAAAGGCACCTTGAGCGCCCACACCCCCCACCAGCACCACCCGGGGACCATGCCCGCGAGCCAGGGAATCCAACCCAGGATCAGCCAACACCACCAGAGGAAGACGCTTCCGAGAAGGGCCACATAGGCCGAGCTTTCATACCGGCTGCCGTTGGATGCCCATCTGGCGCGCTGCTGGAGGACCTGCTGCCAGGAATCGGCTGGATGGGTCGCCACCGAAACCGAAGATTCCATGGCGTAGAGCGAGGCACCTCCCGAGCGGACCATCCGATGCACGAGCATGTCGTCGTCCCCGGAGATCAAACCCTCCAATCCGTGGAAGCCACCCGAGCGCCTGTAGATCTCGGATCGGTAGGCCAGGGAAGGCGCGGAGGCCAGGAAGGGGCGCCCAAGGGCGAATCCCGCCGCCTCCGCGGCCACGAAGGCAAGCATCTCCAGGCGTTGGTAGCGGTGGCAGGAACGCCCGTCGCCCAGGCAGTGCTTGGGCCCCTGCACGACGTCCACCCCCTCCCGAAAGCATCCGGCGAGGGTCGAAATCCAGTGGGGCGGCGGGAGGCAATCGGCGTCGGTGGTCAACAGGATTTCGCCACGGGCCAGATCCAGGCCACGGGCCAAGGCGCGTTTCTTCGGGCTGGGTACCGCCGGCTCCTCCGCCTCGACAAGGACCAATCGGAACCTGGGAAAACGCGCCGCCCAGTCCGAAAGGATCTCTCGCGTCCCATCCGTGGACCGATCGTCGACGCAAACCACTTCCCAATCCCCCGTGTAATCCTGCCCCTGCAGGGCTCCGAGCGTCGAGGCGATGAACGATTTTTCGTTGTGCATGGGAACGACCACCGTGACCGAAGGGGTCGGACCCGCCATGACGGGCCTCAATTTCCACAACCCAACCACGAGAGCGGCGAGGAAAGCCAAGTACACGGCGGTGCCGATCAGGACGCAGAGGACGAGCAGTTCGGTCAGGAAAGGCAACGTGCCTCCTGCAACCGGTGGCGATGCCAGCCTTGAACAGGGTTCCAGTGCGGCATTTCGATCATGTTCTCCGCTGGAGGTGGAACTTGTGCGGTCCGTCACAGATCCGCGGTGGTCATAAAATGCACCATTGCACAAACAAACGGGGGGGAAGTAGACTCCATCATTACCCAATCCCGTCGTTTGGAGGACCCATGAAAATCGTCATCCGCATCGCCACCGCCACCTTGATGCTCGTGGCCGTCTCCCGTGCCCAGGACGCCCAGGAGGGGGTCGATTGGACCGCGCGCGTGGTGACCGCCAAGGGGATCGGCGCGGTCAACCCCAGCCAGCCGCAGGGAGCCGCGCGACCCGGCGCGATTCGGGCGGCGCAGCAACTGGCCTTGCGCAACGCGCTGGAATTCGTGAAAGGCGTCCCGATCACGTCGTCGACCACCATCGCCAACGCCATGACCACGGACGACAACGTGCGTTCCAAGGTGGAAGGCTTCGTTCGCGGATTCCAGTTCTCGCCCCCCCGCTACATGGACGACCTCACCGTGGAAGTCACCGTCCAGATCCCGCTGGACGGAGTCGGCGACATCGTGCTGCCTTCCAGCATCCAGCCCAAGTCCAGCGTGCAGGCATGGAGCTGGGGCGGGGATGGCAAAGGATCTCCTCCGGCCGACCTGCATTCCTCCGTCTACACCGGCTTGGTCGTGGATGCCCGCGGTCTGGGCGTGCTCCCGGCCTTGGCTCCCCGCATCCTGGAAGCCGACGGCAGGGAACTCTACGGCGCCGCGAACGTGGACCGCGCCTGGGCGGCCAAGTACGGGACGGTGGGTTACGCCAAGACGCTGGACGGCGCCCGCGGACTGAAGGATCGCATCGGCGACAATCCGGCGGTGGTCAAGGCGGTCAAGGCCGCAGGTCCGTCCAAGACGGATCTCGTCATCTCCCCCGAGGATGCGCTTTCCATCAAGAGCGCCGCCCAGAACCTGAAATTCCTGTCCGAGGCCCGCGTGGTCTTCATCGTCGACTGAGGAGACAGCCCTGCCATGAACCGCATCGCCAGACTCGCCGCCCTTTCCCTGATCCCGCTGCTGTTTTCCGCCTGCGGCCCCAAGCGCCTCCCGGGCGGACTGATGGACGCTCCCCGCACGCATTCCGACCGAGGGAAGCAGTACTACGACGTCGGAGACAACGCCCGCGCCCGCGTGGAATACGACCTCGCTCTCCAGCTCGACAAGAAATACGCCCCCGCCCTGGCCGGCCTGGGGATGCTCGAGGCCAGGTTGCACAACTGGGAAGCCGCGGAAAAGGACATCAAGAAATCCATCGACTACGACGACATCCCGGACGGATGGATGGCTTGGGGCGTCTATCTGGGCGAGAAATACCGCGGCAAGGACACCGACGACTGGCTGTCCGAAGCCGAAACCGCCTTCGACAAGGCGGTCAAGCGCGGCGAGAAGAACCCCGAGGTCTGGTACCGTCGCGGACAGGTCCGGCAATGGGCTCTCCAGCTTCGCGAAGCGGGCGACGCCTTCCGCAAGGTCCTGGACCTCGACCAGGGCTACACGACGCAGGCCAACGAAGCTTGGGCCAAGATCCAGAGGATCGAGCGCGCGGCGCCCGGTACCCGCGTGGGCAAGAAGATCGCCCTGGTGGATTCGCTGACCCGGGCGGACGCGGCGGTCCTGTTCATCGCCGAACTCCAGTTGGACAGGATCCTGTCGCGCACCCGCGGAGCCGCCGTGGACACCGGCTACACGGCCCCTGCCGACTTGCGCGAAGCCAAGACCGGCGACACCACCAAGGTCCACGCCAACGACATCGCCGGATATTGGGCTCGCAATTTCATCGACGACGCGCTCAAGCTCGGGATCCGGGGCCTGCAGGTGGGACCGGACGGGGCCTTCCACCCCGACCAGGGCCTGGACCGCGCCGAATTCGCCTTCCTCTCCGAGGACGCCCTCATGGCCGCCTTGGGCGACAAGACCCTGGCCACCCGGTACATCGGATCCACTCCTCGCTTCTCCGATGTTTCCGCCGGCAGTCCCTACTACAACGCCATCTGCGACGCGGTGGACCACGACGTGATGAGCGCCAACCCGGACGGTTCCTTCGGAGCCCTGCAACCCGTCTCCGGTGCGGACGCCCTGTTGACGATCCGCCTCATCAAGGAACTCCGCAAGTGAAGAGCCGTCTCCCGATCATCGCGATCCTTGGGTTGGCGGGCCTGATCGGTGCCCAGGACATCCCTGTCGAAGCGACCGGATACGGTGCGAATCTGGATGCGGCCACCCGATCCGCGAACCGCGCCGCCATCGAGCAGGGCATCGGAATGGTGCTCACCAGCCAGACGGAAGTGGAGAATTTCCAGGTCAAGAAGGACCTGGTCATCACCCGCACGGAAGGCGCCGTGAAGTCCTCCGAGGTGATCCGGCAGACCCAGGGACCCGATGGCGCGTGGGAGGTCACGGTACGGGCCGTGGTCTCCAAATCGGAGATCCGCGACGACCTGATGGCCCTGTCCATCCTGCGCTCGGCGGTGGGCAATCCCCGCGTGGCCATCCTGATCCGCGAAACCGTGCTCGGCAAGCCCGTATTGGACGGACCGGTGGAGCACCAGGTGATCCTCGGTTTCCGTTCCCGGGGATTCGAGGTGGTGGATCCCTCCGACGCCCTGCGGGTGCGGCGTTCCAACGAAATCCAGTCGGCGGAAGGTGGCGATCCCAAAGCCGCGGCGGCCGTGGGCGCCGAATGGGACGCGGAGGTGGTGATCGTCGGGACCGCGGAAGCCACCGAGGCGGACCTCTCCCAAAACCCCTACTTCCACAACACGGCGATGAAATCCGCCGCCGGGAACGTCACCCTGAAGGCCATCGACGTGGACACGCGCGAAATCCTGGCTTCGGCCATCGCCGAGGCTCCCATGATCAATGTGAACGCCGATGTCGCCGGTTCCCAAGCCCTGGAAAAGGCCGCGAAGAAGGCCATGGACCAGAGCGGGATCATCGATCAGCTGGTGGCCGCTTGGCAGGACAAGGCCAACAACGGCCTGCTGCTTCGGGTCCGGGTGGAGGGCATCCCCAACTACCTGGCCTCGCAGACCGTGGTGGAGGAATTGCGCACGGACGCCGTCTCCGTGGAGACGCGCAAGCTCGCGGACAGGACCCTTTTCCTGGACGTGTCCTGGCGCGGCACGGCTTCGGACTTCTGCGCTGCGGTGGATGGACGCAAGATCAACAAGGACCGCAACAAGCTGGCGGTCGTGTCGATGGAAGGGAATTCCATCCTCCTCGAGGTGAAATGAAGGCCAAGGGCAAGAAGGCGGGGTACCGCCCCGAACTCCTGGAAGAGATCGTGGTCCCGGCGCGCACCCGCCCGGTCCAACTGGTCCTCGGGGCGTTCGCCTTGTCCGCAGCCATCATGGGTTCCATGACCGCCCTGGCGCGCCCCGTTGCCGCCGGACCTCGGGGCCTGGGGCTGGTGCAGCTCCTGGGGATGCTGGGCGTGGCCCTCTGGATCGGCGGGTACGTGCTGGGATTCCGGCTTTTTTCCAGGCGCACTTCGCGCGAGGCGTTGGACAAGGCGGTGCTGGCGCCGTTTCGAGGGCCGGCCCGGATCGCCGAGCAGTTCACGGATGCGGACAAGGTCGCCGGGCAACTGCGCCGGGCATGGGTGGCGCGAGCGGCGGCTTGGGGCATCGGTCCGGTGATCTGCCTGCTTTCGCTGCAAGCGGCCATCCAGGGAAACCTCGCCGGAGACAGCGCCGTGATCACCACCGGAATCCTCCCCATGGCCTCCTACGCCCTGCTGCTGCTGATCACCTGGCCCACCCGATCCCGGCTGCTGGAGGTCCTGCGCAAGGCCTACGGAGTGTCGGCGAAGTAGCTTTCCGGATCCATGGACTCCCTCTCGGCGCGGGTCACCGCGCGCACCCGCGTGGCGGGCAACATCGTGTGCTTCGGCCTTGACCCCGTCCCCTCCCGCGTCCCCTTGGAAGGCCCTCCGGAGCAGATGGTGGAGAGATTCGGCCTGGGGTTCCTGGAAGCCTGCCAGAAGCGAGGAATCCTGCCCGCGGCGGTCAAGCCCAACAGCGCCTACTTCGAAGCCTTGGGCACAGGAGCCTTGGCGGCGCTCGAACGCATCTGCGCCGCCTGGCGGGAAGCCGGAGTGCTGGTGGTGCTGGACGCCAAGCGTGGAGACATCGGTCGTTCCTCAGGAGCCTACGCCGATGCCGCCTTCGGGACCTTCGGTGCCGACATCGTGACCGTGGCCCCCTACATGGGCCGCGACTCGGTGGAACCCTTCTTGACGGAATCCGATCGCGGCGTCTTCCTGCTCCTGCGCACCTCCAATCCCGGTGCACGCGATTTCCAGGATCTGGTGCTCGGCGGCGAACCGCTGTACCTGCACGTGGCGCGCACCGCTCTCTCCTGGAAGGGGGTCGAAAATCTCGGGTTCGTGGTGGGGGCCACTGCGCCGCAGGAACTGGAAGCCATCGCGGGTTGGTTCCAATCGGCGGGCGCCAGGTCGCCGTTCCTCATCCCCGGCGTTTCGATACCGGGGGTCGCAGGGGGACAGGGTGGAGGGATCGGCGAAGTCGTCTCGCGCCTGCGCACGGCCGGATCCGACCCCTGGGGGCACCTTGTCAACGCGAGTTCGGGGCTGGACTACGCCTGGGAGCGCAACGGAGATCGATCCCGCTGGGCGGAGGCCGGAGCCGAGGCCATGGAGGAATTGGCGGAAGCGTCGAAGCTGTGACGGGCGATCCGTTGGCCTGACAGAGGTGGTTATTTTTACGGACTTCCTGATCCACCACCACTGCACGTTCCAGATCTTCGGGGAAATTCCATGACCATCTCCGCCCTCCAGACCGCCCGCAAGGCCTACCAGCCCAAGCTTCCCCCGGTTCTCCGCAAGGGGCCCGGTGCCGTGGAAATCAGGTTCGGTGCCGCCACGGAATCCGTAGCCGACCAAGCCGCGGTCAAGGCACTGTTTCCCAAGACCTACGGGCAACCGGTGGCGGAATTCGTATCGGGCTCCTCCAAGCTCGCAGGCCCCCTGACCGTGGGCGTGGTCCTCTCGGGCGGCCAAGCGCCCGGGGGCCACAACGTGATCGCGGGAATCCTCGACGGACTCAAGGCGATCGACCCCAAGAGCCGGGTCCTGGGCTTTCTGGGGGGACCTTCGGGCCTCGAATCCGGCAAGTGCCTGGAGATCACTCCGGAGATCATGGACAACTACCGCAACACGGGCGGCTTCGACATCATCGGCAGCGGGCGCACCAAGTTGGAGACCGAGGAGCAGTTCCTCAGGTGCAAACAGGTCCTGGAGAACCTGAACGTGAACGCCGTGGTGATCATCGGCGGCGACGACTCCAACACCAACGCCGCCGTGCTGGCCGAATGGTTCAAGGCGCAGGGTTCGCCCATTTCCGTCGTGGGCTGTCCCAAGACCATCGACGGCGACCTGAAGAACGCGCAGATTCCGACATCGTTCGGGTTCGACACCGCCGCCAAGACCTACGCGGAGCTGATCGGCAACATCGAGCGCGACTGCCTCTCCGCCAAGAAGTACTGGCACTTCATCAAGATCATGGGCCGCTCCGCGAGCCACTTGGCGCTGGAGGCCGGTCTGCAGACCCAGCCCAACCTGACCCTCGTCTCCGAGGAGATCGAGAAGAAGAACGAAACCCTTGCCATCGTCGTGTCCTCCATGGCCGACCTCGTGGACTCGCGCGCCGCCGCCGGGAAGAACTTCGGCGTGGCCGTCATTCCCGAAGGCCTCGTGGAGTTCATGCCCGACGTCAAGAAGCTGATCGCGACCCTCAACGACCTGATGGCCCACGAGGAGAAGGCCTTCGAGGCCGCCGCCGACCAGGCCGCGAAGGAGGAACTCCTCGAGAAGCACCTGCCCAAGGACGTTTCAGGCACCTACTTCTCGCTGCCCTTCGGCATCCGGGGACAACTCCTGTTGGACCGCGATCCCCACGGCAACGTGCAGGTTTCCCGCATCGAGACCGAGAAGCTACTGGGCGAGATGGTCGCCGCCGAACTCAAGAAGCGCTCCTCCAAGGCCAGGTTCAGCTTCCTCACCCACTTCTTCGGGTACGAGGGGCGTTGCGCGGCTCCGTCGAACTTCGACGCGGACTACTGCTACAGCCTCGGGTACGTCGCGGCGCTCCTCGTCAACGGCGGCAAGACAGGCTACATGGCCACCTGTTCCAACCTCACCAAGGGCATTGAAAACTGGAAGCCGGGCGGCATCCCCGTGACCCGGATGATGAACATCGAACGCCGCCACGGCCATGACAAACCGGTGATCCGCAAGGCGCTGGTGGAACTGGACGGGGCACCCTTCAAGAAGCTCGAAGCCAACCGCAAGCTGTGGGCCGAGACCGAGGCCTACGTGTACCCCGGACCCATCCAGTACTGGGGCCCCCCCGAGGTGTGCGACGCGACCACGAAGACATTGGAACTGGAACAGGGCTGATCCTGGCGGCTGCGGGGGGCCATACTCGTTTGCTGGGGCCCCTCCTGCTCCCGCGACGTCCCGGCGCGGACGCCTTGGTCGCAGGAAACCCCAGCCACTTCGTCTGACTCCGCCTCGCTCGCCAGGATTCCTCGATCCGGAGGGCGCATTCTCGCCGGCGTGGAGCCGCTCCGCCGGGGCGCCTCGAGTGATTGCATTTTTCGTGCATGAGCCGTGCATCGCTTTCCCAGCGTAGAGAAGCCAGGGACCCAAAGAAACCTTTCGACCCCGAATCGCTGACCAGGGCGCAATTGGTCAGGATCGTGAACCGCGCCCTGGAAAACCCCGCCGATTTTCCGCTTTGGTTGCGGCGGGAGATCACCGCAGGCGAAGGCGTCGATTCCTTCGATCGCGAAATGCGCGGCCAGATCGAGGATGTGTTCGGCGATCTGGACCGCGAAACCGACGCTACCGGTCTGATCGAATCCATGCGGGAGACCGTGACGTCCGGAAAAGCGACACCGGAGCAAGGTGTGTCGTGGACCTTGGCGGCTCTGGATCTGGCGGAAGAGACGATCACCCACCAGATGGACAACGATTGGGAGATGCAGTGCGACCTGGAAGATCTTGGGATCCTGGCCGTCGAATTCCTGCACAGGTCCGAGCAAGGTGGAAAGGAACTGGCCGAGACCATCCATGCCTTGCTCGATTGCGAATTCGTGACTCCGCTCAAGGAATTGAAGGGATTCAGAAGCCGTCTGGGCAGGGATGGACTCTCCCACCTGAGACGCCTCCAGGAGAAAAGCGCCTCTCCCGATCGCTCCATCCTGACGGAGATCTATGAACTGCAGAAGGACGAGTCGGCATGGATTGAATTGAAACTGGCAAGCCCGAGCGAGGAAGACCAGATCGCCGGACTGGAGAGGATCAAGACATCGCAATCGGCGCAGAAGGCCATCGAACGGGCGCGAATCCACTTGGAAATCCGCGACGGCAGGAGCGGTGGTCTGCGGGTGCGCCAATGGTGGTACCAGGAACGTAACGGGACCGGGGAGGATCCTTCGGTGATCGCCAAGGACGCCTGGGATGCATTCGAGAGGCAACCCTGTTCACCGGACACCTGGAATATGCTCGAGGAATGGTCGAATCTCGACCGGAGTTGGGAAGCCGTCCGGAAACGCGGACTGAGCCTGTTGAGCAAGCTGGAGACCGGAAAAATATATGACAATTTCCGACATGCAAGGATCCGGATCGCCCGCGGCGAAGGCCGGGAGCGCGACGCCTGGGAGATCGCTCGTCTGGGACTGTCCCCCCACGAAATGGAGGAGGCGATCTTCCTGGCTTTTCCCCACTGGCCGTCAGAGGCTCTGACGGAGTTCGACAAGCTCATGGAATCGCGTTTCAAAGGCCTGGAAGCCACCAACAGCCAAGGCGTGTACCAGTCCTTCGCCGATCATCTTCGACGCGGAAAGAAGCCGTTCGGAGCGGACTGGTTGGCGGGGTGGAAAAGGAGAGTGAACGCCCGGTTCGCCCGCAGGCCCAAGCTGCTGGAGATGGTGGGGAAGGTGTGAGGGGCTCGAGGCGATGAAGCTCATTGACAACATCCATTCCCTCCTCGGCGACGACCTCAAGGCAAAGCTGGGTGAATCCATGCGGTGCAGCTTTTCCTCCAGCGTGTCCCTTGTGGGTTCGACAACGCGGCATCGGCATCCCGGCGAGCGAGCGGGATGGAGACGTCGCGGGAGGCAAGGGCCGGGTCGGAGCAAGTATCCGCCCGCGCAGCCGCCGGGATCTATCCCAGGCTGAATCGTTCTCCGAGGTAGTGGCGCCGCGCGTCGGGGTCGCTGGCCAGGAATTCGGACGTGCCTTCGGTCAGGATCCGTCCTCCGAAGAGGATGTAGGCGCGGTCGGTGATGGCCAGGGTCTCGCGCACGTTGTGGTCGGTGATGAGGATGCCAAGCCCCTTCTCCCGCAAGCCCGCCACGATGGACTGGATGTCCTCGATGGAGATGGGGTCCACGCCGGCGAAGGGCTCGTCCAGGAGCAGGAAGGCCGGATCGGCGGCCAAGGCCCTGGCGATCTCCAGCCTCCGGCGCTCGCCACCGGAGAGCGTGACGGAAACCGCCTTGTGGAGATGCGAGATGCGCAGCTCCTCCAGGAGCTGGTCGCAGCGCTCGCGGCGGCGGCGACGGGGAACGCCCCTCACCTCGAGCACGGCTTCGATGTTGGCCCGCACGGTCAAGCGGCGGAAGATGGACGGCTCCTGGGCCAGGTAACCCAGGCCGCGCCGCGCCCTGCGGTACATGGGCAGACCGGAGATGTCCTTTCCGTCCAGATGGACCAGCCCCCGGTCGGGGCGAACCAGACCGGTGATCATGTAGAACGTGGTCGTCTTCCCCGCTCCGTTGGGTCCCAGCAATCCGACGATCTCGCCCTGGGAAACGGCCACATGGACGCCATCGACCACGCGTCGGCCCCCGTAGGTCTTGCGCAGGCCGGAGGCTTCGATGCGGCGCAAGGCGACCGCATCAGTCTGCTTTTCTGGGCTCGGTTCCATAGTATGTCCCCTTGGCTGCGCCATCGATGCGGATCCTGTGGATCTTCCCTTCGTCGAAGGCGATGCGGATGGTGCGTCCGCGCGCTTCGTTGCGGCCCTTGTCGACGTTCTTCTCCATGTGGTGGTAGACGCTCCGGGCGTTCCCGTGTATCCAAGCGGACTTCATCTTCCCCGCGTGGAAGACGAGACGGAGGCTGTCGCCCCAAAGCTCGTCGCGCTTCGCGGTATCGAGGTCCGTGAAGCTGGTCCCGCGGGCCTTGTGCACCACGAGCACGTCGCGCAGGGTGTCGCCGTCCAGCTCGGCCACCAGCGTGTCGCCGAAGACCCTCTCCATCTGCCTGCGTCCGGAGGAGTCGGGATCCCCCACCACGGTCCCGCGGGCGTCCTGGAGAACCACCACCTTGCGGATCCTTTCCCGCCGCAGGTCGATGTCCAGGACCATCGTCCTGCCCGAGAGGACCTTGCTGGCCAGGCTCGCCGACGGCGATTCTTCCAGGAGAAGCTTGCTGGTCCGTTCGTCCATCGTGGCCTTCCCGCAGGTGGCCACCAGGCTTCCGCGCCGGAGGCTCACGAGGCCACGGGCTTCCGCCACGGAATCCGCGTCGCGCCAGACCAGGGTCTCCCCGCGGATTTCGGTGGTGTCGCGGCCCGTGTCGCTCGGGGGACATGCGCTCCCGGGAGGACAGGGAAGTTTCCGGAAGACGGGAGACCGGGACGCCTCGGCGCGGTGGGCGGCGCGGTCGTAGCGGATCGCGCCGGCGTCCAAGGTGACCCTGCCGGAGGAATCGACCAGGTGGGCGTCCCCGTCGGCGAAGGCCGACCCCGATGCCCGCTCGTAGCGCCCGGAAAGGGATGTCAACGTTCCCGACGGATGCTCCAGCCGGAAATCCCCCTGGAAACGGACCTGGTCCGTCGCCCGGTCCCAGGTGGCGGAATGGGAGCGGAACCGGACGTCGCCGC
>CAYXXL010000073.1:0-11222 GCA_964469025.1 uncultured Fibrobacteria bacterium | reverse complement strand
GGGGCTCTGGGCCTGGGGTCTCGGTTGCGCCGCGCTCGGGTTGAAACTTTTCCGCTGGCGGTAACGCTCCGCACCTCTCCGTTACCCGCTTTTGCGTCCCGCGTTTGCTGTGGAACGGGAATTGCCTGCACGGGAACCCTATGATACGCTGTCTGGGCGACCATGGGAATTGCAGCGATACTGTCACTCCTGGGATTTCTTTGGGGGGCTGGCACACCCCCTCCCGAAGATGTCACCTTCCTGCGGAAAGTCGCCCAGGAACTGATGCGCCAGGGACAGCCCTCCAAGGCGCTCGTGCTTTTGCAACGCGCTCGGTCGCTGGATTCCCTGCAACTGGACATCGACCGGATGATGAACCAATGCCGGGCGAAGCTGGGTGGCTGGGTCGCGCCGGACGCGGGTTCGGAATGGAGCGAGGTGGACGGCCAGATGGACCGGGCCATCCACGACAAGCCCGATTCGATGTTCCAGGTGGGGAAAAGTCTTGCGGCCTCGGAGGACATTCCCGGCGCCCTGCGCATCTATCTGCTCCTTTCGCGCAACAATGCGGCCAACCCCATCTACATGAAGGCCTACACCGATCTTCGCGCCAGGCAGGATACGACGGTCGCTTTCCATCGCGACTTGGCCGAGCAGGCGGCGATGCGCGGGGAGACCTCCGAATGCCTCGCCCAGTGGCGGCTCGCCTTCGCGGCGAGGCCGGACGACATCGCCTTGCAGCAGAAGGTCGAGCAGGCCGACAGGGCCTACCAGATGTCCCTCGGGAATTTCCGGCTCGAGCTGCAACGATGCCTTTCGGGCCGCGACGACCTGTGCGCATTGGAAGTGCTCGCGAAGGCTCTCGTCGCCAATCCCGCGGATCCCGGCTTTCTGAAGGCGGAGGACTCCTTGCAGGTCCGTCGGAGGGAGCTGTTCGCGGCCAAACTGGGTCGCATCGACGCGATGGCGGATTCCGGCGAGGACCAGGCGGCCATGGAGGCCATGGAGGCGATGAACGGCCTGTATCCTGGAGAACAGGCGTTGGCGCAGGCGCAGAACGCGCTCCAGGACCGGATCCGTCGGCGGCGGATGCGAGACCTTGTCGACAGCGTCACCCGGGCGTTCGATTTCGCCCTGCGGGAGAGCGATGTGCAGGGGGCCGAGGCGATGATCGGAGACCTTCGGGCCCGCGGCGTCGCGGGGGGGGATCTGGACAAGTTGCGGGGGAAGATCGATTCCGTGCACGCGAAGGCGCGCAATGCCGCCGCCTTCAACGAGGCGCTGTCGACGGCGCGGCGCATGCTTTCGAGGGGGGACACCGCATCCGCCCGGGTCTCGCTTCGCAGGATGCTTGTTCTCCAACCCGAGAGCGCCCTGGCCAAGTGGCTTCTGGCCAGCTTGAACACGACCCGTCGCGTCCCCAAACCCGTCGCTTCCAATCCGGCGAAGCCGGTCCAGACCGCTTCCATCGACAGCGATGCCCCCAGGCGCGTCAACGACCTTGTCCTGGCCGGGATCTCGGCCTACCGGACAGGCGAATACAAGAACGCGATGGAGAAGTGGCAGCAGGCCCTGGCCCTGGACCCCAAGTGCGTCCAGGCCCAGCGGTATCTGGCCAATGTCGGCCGCATGCAGGCGAGGTTGCAATGAATCGCACCCCTTCGGCCTCCCATCTGGTCCTTTGGACGGTCTCCACCGCCCTGGCGTCGGATCCCACCTGGAACCGGATGGCGCTCCTTCCCCAGGACGGCGTGGTTTCCAGCGTGGCGGCCGGCGACTCCCGCATCGCCGTGGGCCTGAGTTCCGGCGCCGTGCGCCTGGTCGATCCCTCGCTGAAAAGGTCATCGCCGGTTGGGGATGCGGTGTTCGGATCGAAGGGGAAGGTCTGGTCCCTCGCCTGGCACCGGGGCGATCTCTGGATCGCCGCCGGTCGGGGCGTGTTCCAATACTGCGCCAAGGACTCCACGCTCGAGCGCAAGCAGAAGAACGTCCCCGAGTCGATGCGGACCGGGATCATGGTTTTGCGCGAACAGAACGACGCACTTTGGAGCGCCTCCCCGAAATGCGTGGGACGCCTGGGCGACCCTGCGCGCGGAGAATTCCAGGAATGGAAGCTTCCCGTTTCCGACGATCCCACCTCGCTTCTGGAGGTGTCCGGTCGATTGCTGGTCGGGACGACCTCGAAGGGCCTGCTGCTCCTGGACAGCGCCACCGGCGAATGGAGCCATTTCGGGCGCGAACAGGGTCTCTCCTCGGAACAGGTGACAGGGCTGGAATGGGATGGGGACCAGGTCTTCATCGCCACGCCGGAGGGTCTGGACGCCATGGATCTTTCCACCCGGCAAATCCGGCTGGTGGTCAAGAATCTCATGGCGGCCTGGATGACCCAGATCAACGGCGCATTGATGGTCTCCTCGATCGATGGCCTGTACCGCATCGACGCCAGCACCTTCGAGACGACTCCGGTCGCATTGCCCGCGGGCGCACAAGTGGAAGGAAATCTGGGCCAGGGGCTCGGAGTCCTGGTGGTCGGCGGTCGATCGGAGATCATTGCCCGCGAACAGCCGACTATCCTGGGAAGGGAAGGTCTCCGTCTGGATCCCGACGGTTTCCGGATCTCCCTGCCCGGACCGGTGCCCAAGGGGGTGCGGATCCAGGCCTTCCTCCGCATCCCGGAATGGCCCGCCGCCCGGATCCCGGTGGAAGTCGCGGTGCCCAGATCCGGAACCGGATGGCTGCTCAGGATTCCCCCGGACATCCGGGGAACCATCCAGCTGGACCTGGTGGCCACCATGGATTCGCGCGTGGTGGAATCGCGCAGCTTCGAGGGGGTGGGCGACAGGACCAAGCCCGTCCTCGACCTCGAGACGGCCCGCAGCGTGGTGCGCGATTCGGAAGCGGTGATCACCGGATCGGCCACCGGGCTCGGACCCTTGAGGCTTTGCCAAATGGAACCGAGGAGGCAGGACCTCGCCCTGGCACCCAATGGCGATTTCCGGCAGACCGTCCATCTTCGCGAAGGCGCGAACAGGTTTTCCTGGGTGCTGGAGGACGGGATCGGAAACCGCGTTTCGCGGGAGGTTTCCATCCGGCGCGACGACCGTTCGCCCGTCGTCGGGGAGATCCCGAGGGACACCGTCGACGGCGATTTCGCGAGGATCCGGATTCCATTCCGCGACGAAAGCGCGGTGACCGTGGCGATCCAGCCCGACGGCAAGGTGCGAGTGTCCATGTTCGACTCCTTCGCCGTGGTCGAAGCCAATCGGCTTTCCACGGGTGACAATTCCTGGAGAATCGCCTTCGAGGACCAGGCCGGGAACGTCACCGCGAGGGAATTCCACGTCTTCCGGAAAGGAGACCGCGCCACGAGCATCCTGGATTCCCTCGGGAAGGCGGCGGATGCGACCTTGGCCCAGTCCCGCCCCAGGTCCGCGGCCCCGGGCGGCACGGGAACATCCACCGGGCCGTGCGCGACCACGGGTTCCCTCCACGTGGTCCGCTACTACATGGTCGACGGGGAAACCATCCGGAAGATCTCCCAGAAGTTCTACGGCACCAGGGACCTGGACACGGTCCTGATCCGGTGGAACGGATTCCTGGACTCCCGGATGTGGAGGAGGATGCCCATCGGGACGCTGGTGGAGGTTCCCTTCTGGACCGACATCGACCAGGACGACCCCGACGTGCGCGCGGCGTTGGAATCCTTCCCGTGGGACCGGATTCCGTCATCAAGGAGACCGAGCCGATGAGGAAACAAGGGCACATCCTGGGGATTCGCGGCCAATTCCTGCTGCTGCTGGGAGCGGTGATCCTGTTCGTGGCGGCGTCCACCACCATGCTCGCGACGCATTCCCAGAGGAGTTCGCTCCTGCTCGAGAGGAAGCTGCGGGGTTCGTCGGTGCTCCGTTCCTGGAGCAGCCTGTGCCGCCAGCGCCTCCTCAGCGACGAGTCGGTCAATCTCTCGATGTGGGACTTCGTGGACGACATGATGAAGCACGAGAGTTCCATCGAACAGATCTACCTGGTGGATACCGCGGGCGCGATCCTCATGCACAACGACCAGTCCAAGGTCGGTTCCCGGTGCCCCGCCGGGGAATTGCGCGACCTCGGTTCCAGGAACGACACCGGCATCACCGAGGAGAAGGGGCCGCTGGGGGAGCATCTGCGGTTCCAGCAGACGATCGTCGTTTCCGGGCGAAGGCTGGGATACGCCGTCGTGGTGTTCTCCTCGGCGGGCATCGAGAACGGCATCCAGCAGGCCATGTTCTACATGGTGCTCGTCGCCTCGCTGATCGGGTTGGCGGGCATGCTGCTCGCCTCCATCCTGGTGTACCAGGTGACGCGTCCCATCCAGCTTTTGGTGGACGGCGTCAAGCGGTTCGGCGAGAAGTTCGATCCCGAGGATCCGGAATCCGCCGACGTGAAGATCCAGTTCCGGTCTTTCAACGAGATCGGCGACGTGCGGGATTCCTTCAACAGCATGACCTCCGCGCTGAGCCGGAGCATGTCCGAGCGCAGGCGGTTGAAGGAGGAGACCGGCGTGCTTCGCGTCCAGGCGAGCACGGATGGGATGACGGGTCTGTTGAACAAGAGGCAGTTCCAGGAGGAGTTTCCCGTGCTGCTCCAGCTGGCGGCCAGGAAGGCCTCGCCGTTGTGCCTGATGCTCCTGGACATGGACCACTTCAAGCAACTGAACGACACCATGGGACACGGCGCGGGCGACAAGGCCCTCCAGGACCTCGCGGATTCGATGCGGGCGAGGGTTCGATCGACGGACCGCGCCTACCGCATCGGAGGAGACGAGTTCGTCCTGATTTCGGTGGGGGCCAACCTGGAGGCGGCTCGCGGCCTGGCCGACCGCGTGGCCGAAGAATACGCGAAGCGGAAGGCGGAGGGGAACCCCACCACCATTTCCTTCGGCATCGTTCCGTACGACGGCAAGAGCGCTCCGGAGGTCTTTCTCAAGGCGGCCGACGAAGAGATGTATCGGGTGAAGCGAGAGAAGAAAGCGGCGAGATGAGGGCGGCGATTTGGCTTCTTCTTGCGGGAGGCCTGATCGCCGTTTTCGGTGCCGAGCCGGTTGTCCTGCACAGCCTGTCCTGGCGGGTGGTCGCGGATTCCCTCCAGGTGGACTTCGGATTCGCCAATGGCCGACCCGAGAGGTACAGGGTCCTGGCCTCCTCGGAAGTCCTGCGGGAAAAGAACCTGGTGGTGCAGTTCAGCGGAGTGCGGCTGCAACGCAACGCCGCGTTGAAGGTGCCTTCCTGGGCGAAGGTGCTGAACAGCGCGGACACCGGGATCCTGGCGATCCAGATCGATCTGAAGACCGCCACCCCCTGGAAGATCAACTGGGACGGGAACTCCCTCCAGCTGAACATCCTGAACCAGGTCCGATCGCCTTCGCTCTGGAAGAATCCGTGGGTGATCGGGGGGCTGGGCGCTTCCTTCCTCGCCGGAGGAACCGCTTTCTGGTTGCTGGGAAGCGACCATGCGAAAGCCATCTCCGGCGGCAACCTGATCCCGCCGCCGGACATTTCCTTGCCCCAATAGCCGCCGCCTCGGCATCGTCCCACGACGAGGCAGGGGGGTGCGGGGCCTTGTCGTCGGGCGGAGCACCCCCCCGACAACGAAAATGCGGCAATCGTCGAGCAAGAAGGACTCCGGCCAGCTATCGTTCCAACCTTGGGGGTGCGGTTCGGTCGATGCCGAATCCACCAAAGCCGGGGAAGGTCGCCATGAACCATCGAATTCCGTCCATTCTGGTGCTTCTGGGGCTTGCCCGTCTCGCCGGTGCCGCAACCGTCCTGGCATTTCCGGGTGCGCTCGGGTTTGGCGACTCCGCCACCGGCGGTCGTGCCGGCACCGTGTACCACGTCACCAACCTCGACGATGCGGGGGCGGGTTCCTTCCGCGACGCCGTGAGCACCTCCAACCGCATCGTCGTGTTCGACGTGGGCGGCTACGTCACGCTGAAGTCCCCGATCACGCTCTCGGGCAATCTCACGATCGAGGGGCAGTCGGCACCCGGAGGCGGAATCGGGATCAAGAGCGGGAAGATCTCCTGCGGAGCCCATTCGAACATCATCCTGCGGTACCTGCGCATCGTTCTGGGGAGCGAGACCGCTTCCACCGGCGACGTGGGCCTGAACCTCCTGAACGCGCACGACATCATCGTCGACCACTGCTCCATCGAGTTCGCGCCCTACGACAACATCGACGGCGTGTCCACCGCCTGGCAGACCACGCCGGTCACGGACATCACCTTCCAGTACAGCTTGATCGCCGACCCCATCGGCCAGCAGTTCGGGGCGCACAGCGAGTCGGTGAGCAGCAACTGGGCCTGGTACTGCGACGCCTTCGTGAACTCCCACAACCGCAATCCCCTGGCGAAGACCAACACGGTCTACGTGAACAACGTCAACTACGACGACCAGGCCGACTACACCACCCACACCAGCACGAATTTCAAGCAGGACATCGTCAACAACTACTTCATCGTCGGTCCGGGTTCGGCATCGGCGGACACCTGGTACCAGATCGACGCCAACCAATCCATCTACGCCAGCGGAAACCTGAAGGACGGCAACAAGGACGGCGTCTTGAACGGCACCGCGACCAACGTGTCGTGGTACAACGGGACGGGAACCATCCTGACGGCCCCGTGGTCGACCGTCACGACGAGCAATCCCATCTACACTCCGGCCACGGCATTCCGCCTGGTCACTTCCCGCACCGGCGCCCTCCCCTACAGCACCTTGGATTCCCTCATCTGGAGCCAGGTGAGGAGCGTCGGCACGGCGGGCCAGATCTACACGAGCCAGACCCAGGCCGGCCTTTCCAACAACGGGTACGGCACCATCGCCGGCGGTACCAAGCCCGCCGATGCGGACAACGACGGCATGCCCGATTTCTGGGAGCAGGCCATGGGGAGCGATCCCGCCAAGGACGACGCCATGACCATCGGGAGCGATGGCTACGCGCTGATCGAAGGGTACCTCAACTGGTTGGGCACGCTCCACGCGCGGGCCCAGAACAACGCGGGAGTGGATGTGGACCTGGTCGCGTTCACCCAGGGCTTCCAATCGGTTTCGCCCACCTACACGGTGGCCAACGCACTGAAGGGGACGGTGAGCGTCTCCGGCCATGTCGCGCGCTTCACGCCCACCGCCGGCGTCACGGGGCTGGGATCGTTCGACTTCACGGTGAAGGGCGGCGACGGGACGTCCTGGACCGGAACCGTCTCGGTTCTGCTGGAGCCGGGCACCACCAAGATCCGCGACCCGGAAATCCCGGGAACTTCCGGAGTGGCCTCGGCCTCGGTGGCCTGGCTCGACGCCCAGGGCCGCGTCCTCTCGCGGGAGACCCAGATGCTGGACCAGCAGAATCCACGCCCCTCGGCTCCGGCCCGGTTGCACGGACTGGGGATCGCGACCGTCACCTTCCCGGGGGAGGCTCCGCGCTCCATCCGCGTGTTGAGCGTCGTGCCGTGACCGCCGCAGCCTGCCTGCTGGCCCTGGCGGGAAGCATCGGGGCGGCGGTCCCGTGGTACGCCACCGACCTCAAGCCCGGAGGCCACGACCCCGCCGTCTACAGCGACGCGCAAACCGAGACCCTGATGGGCACCAACTGCATGCTCTGCATCCGCACATCCACCGACATGGTGAACTGGACCAGCGCGGGAAACGTGGTGGGCGCGGTTCCTTCCTGGGTGGCCACCGCGACGAAGAACACCACCATCACCGACATCTGGGCACCCCAGATCACCTACCGCAACGGCAAATACTGGGTGTACTACTGCGCCTCGGTGTTCGGCACCACGACCTCCGTGATCGGGCTGGCCACGAACCCGACCTTGGACCGGACGTCTTCCTCGTACAAGTGGACCGACCAGGGACAGGTCTACAACAGCGTCGGGAACAACACCCTCAACGCCATCGACCCGAATCTCTTCGTGGACCAGTCCGGTCAGCCCTGGCTCCTGTTCGGGTCCTGGAACACCGGCATCAAGATTTTCGCCATCGATCCCACCACGGGAATGCGTTCCACGACCAATTCCACCGTCTACAGCCTGGCAGGGAGGACCAGCTCGGGTCTCGGGATCGAGGGTCCGACCATGGCCTGGCACAACGGCTACTACTACCTGTTCACCTCCTGGGATCTCTGCTGCCAGGGAGTGAAAAGCACCTACAACACGAGGGTGGTCCGCTCGCCCAGCATCACGGGGCCGTACGTGGACAAGAACGGCGCTTCTGCCGCCTACGGGTCCGGCAACGGGACGCCTTGGCTCTCCCACTATGCGCGCTACTTCGGCCCGGGGGGAGGCACCTGCTACAAGCAGGGCGAGCGCGACTTCATGGTGCACCACTACTACGACGGCGACAACAATGGAAACCCCGAGCTTCTCTTCCGCGAGATCGTCTGGGGCGACGACGGCTGGCCCATCGCCGGGCAGCCCTTCCTGGGTCGGTACCTTTCCGCAGAGGCCGAACACGCCGTGCTCGCCGACGACACCATCCTCGAGAGCGCGACCGCTTCGGACGGCGAATACGTGAGCGGCAAGAGCTCCGCCTCCAGCGTGTCCTTTCCCGTGAACATCCCCAACGGAGGCGACTACCGACTCCGCATCCGCTACGCGAACGGGAACGCTTCGAGCGCGACCCAGTCGCTGCAGGTGAACAGCCAGGCGATGAACACCGTCACCTACCCGAAGACTTCCGGCTGGGGCACCTTCCCCCAGGCGGACACCGTGTCGGTGGGGGTGCATCTGAAGGCCGGAACCAACACCCTCAAGTTCACTCCCTCCGGAACCGGAGCCGTGCAGCTCGACCGGATCGATCTGTTCCGCGGTGCCCGCACCTCCGGCATGGTGGGAGCCGTCGACAACGGCTTCGACATCGCCCGGGTCGATTCCGCCACGCTGACGCTCCAGAAGGGATCCTGGATGCTGTTGGAAAACGTCGAGTTCGGGGCGGGCGGCGACAGCCTGTCCATCCGCTACAAGTCGACCTCGGCGGCCTCGGTGTCGGTGCGTTTCGGAACGCGCACGGCCACTCCCTGGGTGGCCGCGAACCTGCCGTCGACTTCCGGCGCTTGGGCCACCATGAGCCTTCCCGCCAAACAGACCGGGACGCAAGACATTTACCTCACTGTGGAAGCGGCTCCGGCGACGGGATTCCAGTTCTCCTCCCTGCTGGTCAAGGACGCCACCACGGGAGTCCGGGAAAAGGCATCACCTCTTCCTGGTTCCGCCAAGAGGGGTCTTCGACGCGCCACGGGTGCGTACGACGCGGCGGGACGATCGATCCTTCCAGCGCCGATGTTCTAGCGTCCGCGGAAACAGGTCCCGCGAGGAACGCATTCCTCGGACCGCTCGCGATCATTCCAAGAACACCCGCTGGGTCGTGGAGCCGGAACGCAGGGTGGTCTCGAGCAGGTAGAGCGCACCCGAACGCATCGCCGACGGAATCCGGTTCCAGCCCTCCACCACCGGGAATCCGGCCACCAGGTGTCCTTGCGGATCGAAGGCCCGAGCCGTACCCGCCCCCGCCCCCGGTGGTACGAACAGGCGCGATCCTCCCGGGAATCGCGCGATCGCCAACGGGCCCGAGCCCGCCGATCCGTCCACGATCACCCCTGTGGTCCGCAGGTTGGTCAAGCGGAGCATGACCGCGGACTGGCCCGGAAGGCTGGCGGTGGTGCCTTGGGAGACGCTCGCCGAGGTGGTGTGCTGCCACAGGTCGCGGATCCGGACAAGATCTGTGGACTTCCATCCGATTCCATTGTCCGTCCATTTGATGGACAGGCTTCCCGCGGCTGCGTTTCGATTCAGCAGAACCACCGCCTTGTCTCCGTTCTTCAGGCTCTTCACCCAGACCTCGAGGCCGTTGTTCCGCACCGTCCGGACGCCTTGGGAGCCCAACGAATCCTGGTCGATGGCGATGACTTCGGCGTTGGTCAAGACCGCCTGCACGCCAGCCGACATCTTGGTCACGTCGTTGCCAAGGATCATGGGAGCCGCAAGGATGGCCCACATGGAGAAGTGGGCCTTGTTCTCGGCATCCGTGAGGCTGCCGTTCCCGACTTCCATCATGTCCGGATCGTTCCATCCTCCCGGTGCCGCGTACGTGGCCAGGCTGGAATCGAAATCCACTTCCAACAGGATTTGGCTCCAGCTGGCGTTGATGTCCCCGCCGATCCGCCACATGTGCCCCACGGTGTCCGACCAGGAGGGGATGTTCACGTTCACAACCCCCTGCCCCTTGTCGCAGAGAGCGAAGACGATGGGTCGTTTGGTGGCCTTCAGTGCGTCGCGCATGGTCACGTACCTCGCGATGACCTGGGCGTTGGTGAACTTTCCGTTTTCGCCGCTCTGCTTGCCGCACCAGTCGTACTTGAGGTAGTCCACGCCCCAGGCGGCGAACTGGTTGGCGTCCTGGACTTCGTGCTGGTAGCTGCCGGGTTCCCGAGCGCAGCTGATCTTGGTGGGGTTGGCGTAGAGCCCGAACTTGAGCCCCTTGCCGTGGACGTAGTCGGCCAACGCCTTCATCCCGTTCGGGAATTTGGTCGTGTTGGGCACCATGTTTCCGGACGCGTCGCGTCCCTGGCACCAAAGGTCGTCGATCACCACGTATTGGAAACCCGCGGCTTTCAGGCCGCTGGACACGAACGCGTCGGCCGTCGCCCGTATCTGCGCGTCGGTCACCGCCACCTTGTAGAAGTTGTAGCTGTTCCAGCCCATGGGCGGAGTCAGAGCGATGCCGTCCTTCAGGGACCAGCCGCAAGCCACAGACAGGAGGACGGCAACGAGGGCCGATCTTGTCCTTGGGTTCGAGCGCATTTCTTCTCTCATCGCATCCTCCACAGGATCGTTGGCCATCTACCGCCTCAGGATCGGAAGGGCCCGACCCTGACGCACTTCACCGCCCTGCGCCTCCAAGTCCAGGAGAAGCACTCCCGACGTGCCCGAAGGAGCGGGAATCTCGAACTCTCCGGGACCGACACCAGTTGCGGCGCCCACCACACGTCCCTGCAAATCCCGGAGTTTCGCGACGTAGGCACCCTGGAAAGGATTGTCGACCCGGAATTGGTGTCCATGCAGCACGATATTCATCTGCTGGCTCGATCGAGCCGCAGCCCTCGGTTCGATCCGGCTGGAGACGTACTGTACCGTGATCCTCGGATCGGGCAAGGCGACCAGCTGTCCCTTGATCCGGACGGTGGGGGTGGTTCCCTGGTAGGAACGG
>CAYXXL010000072.1:0-11288 GCA_964469025.1 uncultured Fibrobacteria bacterium | reverse complement strand
CGGTCACCGAAAGGGTGGCGGGAAGACCCTCGCGACGCACGGTCAGGGAGTGGTAGCGGGTGGCCTCGAAGGGATCGGGCAACGCCGAAAACAGGCGCGATCCGTCGTGGTGGATCTCCGAGACCTTCCCGTGCATGGGAGCCGGTGCCCGTTCCACGATTCCCCCCATCGCCTGGCCGAGCGACTGGTGCCCGAGGCAGACTCCGAGAAGGGGAATGGAATCGGGGCAGCGCGAGACCAGCTCCACGGAAACACCCGCTTCCGACGGCGTGCAGGGTCCGGGGCTCACCACCAGATGGGAAGGGCCGCGCGCCAGGATCTGGTCGACGGTCAGTTCGTCGTTCCGCACCACCTGGATCTCGTCCTTCCCGGCGACCAGTTCTCCCAGGTACTGGACCAGATTGAAGGTGAAGCTGTCGTAGTTGTCGACGATGAGGATCACGTGCTCTCCTCGGCGATGGACGCCTCGATGGAACCCAGTTCCCCGTGGGCGCGGTGCGCCGCGCGGATGGCCTGGACCACCGCGCTGGCCTTGTGGAGCGTCTCCTTGAATTCGCTTTCCGGATCGGAATCGTGCACGATGCCCGCGCCCGCCTGGACGTGCGCGAGCCCGTCCCGGACCACCACCGTGCGGATCACGATGCAGCTTTCCAGGTTGCCCGCGAGGTCCAGGTAGCAGACGGCTCCACCGTAGAGGCCGCGTCGGGTGGGTTCCAGTTCGTCGATGATCTCCATGGCCCTGATCTTGGGCGCGCCCGACAGCGTTCCGGCGGGAAAACCCGACATCAGGGCGTCCAACGCGTCCTTCCCCTCGGCGAGGCGTCCCTGGACGGAACTCACGATGTGCATGACGTGGCTGTACCGCTCCACCACGAAGAGATCGCGCGGGGTCACGCTTCCGTATTCGCTCACGCGACCGACGTCGTTGCGCCCCAGGTCCACGAGCATGAGGTGTTCGGCCAGTTCCTTGGGGTCGGCCAGCAGTTCCTTCTCCAGTTCCGCGTCCGCACGCGGCGTCTTCCCGCGGGGCCGGGTCCCGGCGATGGGTCGGACCTCGACGTTTCCGTCCTGCACCCGCACCAGGAGTTCGGGACTCGCGCCCGCCACCTCCGTCTCCCCGAACTTGAGGTAGAACATGTAGGGCGAGGGGTTGATGCCGCGCAACATCCGGTAGATGTCCAGCGCCGAGCATCCGGGGGTGCAGGTCAGCCGCTGGGAAAGCACGATCTGGAAGGCGTCACCGGCCTTGATGTATTCCTTGCAGCGCGCCACCGCGGCCAGGAATCCTTCGCGGGTGAAGTTGGAAGTCACGGCGGATGGTTCGGACACCACGTCCAGGCGGGTGCTGGGGAGAGTTCCATCCAGCTTCCGGTCCAGCAACCGGATCCGTTCGAGCGCCTTCTCCAACGCCGCTTCGGGTCCGTCCAGGCGCAGATCCGCGAAGCTCCAAACCAGGATCCGATGGCGTCGGTTGTCGAAGACGACCCCCGCGTCGTAGAAGCCGAAGCGAAGATCGTCCATCCCCAAGTCGTCCAGGCAGGTGTCCGGCAGATCCTCCACCAGCCGGACGCTGTCGTAGGCCGCGAATCCCACCGCGCCGGCCAACGGGGGAAGCCCCTCGGGCTGGTGGACCTTGCAGGAGGAAACCAGGAGGCGGAGCCTCCCGAACGGGTCGGTGTCGCCTTGCTCCGCAACCTCCCCGGAAATGGACCACTTCCCGTCCCGGGAACGGAACACCAGATGGGGGTCGCGACCCAGGAAGGAATAGCGGGCGACGGTTTCTCCCCCTTCCACCGATTCCAGCAGGAAGGAATGGTCGATTTCGTCGGCGCCGGCGAGCTTCAGGTAGGCGGAAACGGGCGTCTCCGTGTCGGCAAGCCGCTCGGTCCAGATGGGGATCAAGTTGAAGCCCTGGTCGGCCAGGGCGCGCAGATGCCTGAGGTTGGGAATCATCCAGTTCTCCCGTGGATCTGAAAGATGCACCCGCGCACCGGGCAATCCAACGGGGAACACGGGCGCGGGGGCGAGGTCAGCGCAAGGGCGGGGCGGGAGCCGGATGCCGGGAAGAATGGAACAGTTGCTGTCCCATCCGCAACCTCGCCTCGAGCAGGGGCTGGATCTGGGGGCGCGGGTCGTCTTCGCCCGCCACGAGCCGACTCAGGAGCAGGAACCAATCGTGCATCTCCACCAGGAAGCACTCCAGCTTCCGGTCGGAATCGTCCGGCGGCGAGTCCGGCCACTCCATGGAGCGGTTCCGCAGGGCTTCCCGGGAGTGGTAGATCGCTTCGGCGGTGAGTTCGAGGATCGAGGCCACGTCGGGACTGCCCGGACGGATCCAACCGGGTTTGCCCGAGGTGTGCCGTTGCGCCGCCGAAAACAGCAGGCGCAACTGGTGGTCGCGGCGGAACCGATGGAACAGCAGCGGGGAGGTGGCGTTGTGGTTCACCGGAAATCCTCCTTGCCGGCAAGCCAGAGCATGAGGATGTCCACGACCTCGCGGCCGCGCACGGGCTCGGGCGGGGGCGGTTCGAATCGGAAATGGAAGTCTCCGATTTCCAGGGAAAGCATGTGGAAGAGAGCCGGTAGATCCCTGTCCCGGCGGAACTCGGCGGTGGTCACCAGCCCCTGGACCAGTCGGATGGACCCCGTTCTCCTTCCCGAATCCAGGCGCAACGTGCCGGTGTGGCCGCCCTGGGCCAGGAACTGCAGCAGGTCGGGCAAGGCCAGTTGCTGGAGGGCGCCGGCCATGTCCGGGATTCCGCGGAATGCGGGGCGTTGGACCGGCAGCGGCACTTCGAGTTCGGCGCGGCGCGGGCGGCGGAAGGTCGCGACCAGCACCGGAACGGCGACGACCGTGGCGACCGCCGCCCCCACGAGAAAGGCCACCAGGCGCCCGTCCGTGGAATACATCGTGTTCCAGATCGTCATCCCGTGGCTCCCGTGCGCAGCACGTGCAGGACCCCGGGAACTCCCCGCAGGCTTCCCATGCAGTTTTCCAACTGGACCAGGTTGGAGACGCTGATCCGGAACCTGTCGCGCACCGAGTCGCCCACCGTGGAGATCGCCGCCCTGAGCACGTTCACCTTGCTGGAGCTGAGCGAGCCCGTGAGGTCGCGCAGAAGGTTGTTGCGGTCGCGCGCGGTGACTTCCAAGGTGACCTCCCAGTCCAGCTTTTCCGCATCGGCATCCCATTCCACTTCCACCTCGCGGCCTTCGCGGGCGATCAGGCGCTTCCCCTGGGCGCAGGATGCCGCGTGCAGGCTGATGCCGCGCCCTTGGGTGATGTAGCCTCGGATCTCCTCGCCCGGAACCGGTTGGCAGCAGCCGGCACGATGGTGCAGGATCCCGTTCTGCCCCCCCACGCGGATCGCGTGCTGGCGGGCGGGGGCTTCCACCCTTCGGCGAAGCACGCGGTCCAGCATGCCCTTGCGCGGCAGGGCCGGAACCGGTGGGAGCGCGGCGGAGAGCTGCTGGGGCGAGAAATCCCCTCTTCCGATCCGCGCGTGGAGGTCGTCGAGGTCGTCGCTGCCGGAGCGTTCGAGCAACAGCCCCAGGAGATCCGGCGGTGGGGACGGGATCTGTCTGCGCGAAAGTTCCCTGGAAAGGACTTCGCGACCGAGCGAGCGGTCGGCCTCGGTCTCGGTCTGCTTCAGGTAGCGCCGGATGGCCGAGCGGGCCTTGGAGGTCCGCACGCGGCGAAGCCAGTCCCGGACGGGGTGCGAGGCCTCCGACCGGACGATCTCCACGGTCTGTCCGGAATTCAGCGGCAGGTGGAGCTGGAACATGTTCCCGTCCACGCGAGCCCCGGCGCAATGGAGACCCAGCCCGGTGTGGATCTCGAAGGCGTAGTCGACCGCTGTGGCACCCGTGGGAAGCTGGACCACGTCTCCCCGGGGCGTGTAGACGAAGATCTCCTGGGCGGAAAGTTCGCCCTGGACCATCTCCATGAATTCCGGTCCGTCGCGGGTCTCCGACTGGATGCGCAAAAGCTGCTCCAACCATCGGTTCTCGGACAGCACCTTGTCTCCGGACATGCCTTGCTTGTAGGCCCAGTGGGCGGCGATGCCCTCGTTGGCGATCCGGTCCATCTCGCGGGTGCGGATCTGCACCTCAACGCCGCGGCCCTCCGGCCCCATCACGGTGGTGTGCAGGCTCTGGTAGAGGTTGGACTTGGGCACGGCGATGTAGTCCTTGAAGCGCCCCGCGATGGGAGCCCAGAGTCCGTGGACGTAGCCCAGGGCCTCGTAGCACTGGGCCACGGACCCCACGATGACCCTCACCGCGTTCAAGTCGTGGATGGAATCCAGCTCGGAAGTGGCCTTCTCCCGGAGCTTCCGCCAGATGCTGTAGAGGTGCTTCGGCCGACCGTTCACCTCGGCGGCGAGATCGGCCTGGGCGAGCCGCTTCTCCAGCGGCTCCAGCACGGAACGGATGTAGGCCTCGCGCTCGGCGCGCTTCTCGGCGATCTTCTCCACCAGCCGCTGGTACTCGTCCGGGTGGAGGTGCTTGAAGGAGAGATCCTCGATCTCCCACTTGAGGCGCCCCAGTCCGAAGCGGTGGGCGAGGGGCGCGTAGACCTCGAGAGTCTCGGCGGCGATGGCCTTCCGCTTCTCCGGGGCCATGTACCGCAGCGTCCGCAGGTTGTGGAGGCGGTCCGCGAACTTGATGAGGATCACGCGCGGGTCGGAGGCCATCGAGACCAGCATCTTGCGGTAGGTCTCGGCCTGGCGCTGTTCCCGCGTCTGCGAGGGCAGAAGCGCCATCTTCGTGACGCCCTCCACCAGGAAGGCCACCTCCTGCCCGAAGAGTTTCCCGATTTCCGCCATGGGGATGTCGGTGTCCTCCACCACGTCGTGGAGCACGCCCGCCATCACGGTGGCCTCGTCCATGCCGTTTTCGGCCAGGATGCGGCAGACTTCGAAGGGATGGTCGGCGTAGGGGATGCCGGACTTGCGACGCTGGCCTTCGTGGGCGCGGTCCGCGAATTCCAGGGCGCGCCGGATCGCCGCCGCGTCCAGATCGGTCCTGTTGTCGCGGATCCAGTCGACGAGTCTTGTGGCTCCCTCTGCGCTCACGGAGGACTCGACTCCCCGTCGAAGACCTCCTCCCAGCCTTCGAGGAGTCGGGAACGGGAAGGGTGCTGCAACTTCTGGATGGCCTTGGATTCGATCTGCCTCACCCGTTCGCGGCTGATGCCGAAGCGCTCGCCGATCTCCTTGAGGGTGCTGGCCTGCCCGTCGTCGAGGCCGAAGCGAAGCCGGATGATCTGCCGTTCCTTCTCTTCCAGGCTTCCCAGCGCGCCGTCGATCTGTTCGCGCAGAAGCCGCGTCTGGACCGCCTGCCAGGGCGCCTCCACGGTGCGGTCTTCGATGAAGTCCCCGATCCTGCTGGACTGGTCGGAGGAGGTCCAGGAATCCAGGCTGACGGGATCCTGGGAGCTTTCCAGGGCGATGTTGACCTTCTCGATGTCCACGCCCGCGGCCAAGGCGATCTCCTCCGGAGTCGCCTGGCCTCCGGTCTTGGCCTGCAGTTCGCGTGCGACGCGCAGGATCCGCCGGATGCTGTCCAGCATGTTGGCCGGAATGCGGATGATCTTGCCCTTGTCGGCGATGGCGCGGGTGATGCTCTGCTTGATCCACCAGGTGGCGTAGGTGCTGAACTTGTAGCCCTTGGTGTAGTCGAAGTTCTCGACGGCGCGGATCAATCCCTGGTTTCCCTCCTGGATCAGGTCGATCAGTTCCATGCCCTTCTGGTTGTACCGCTTGGCGATGGACACCACCAGCCTCACGTTGGCCTCGACGATCTCCTCCTTGGCGCTGTCGCGCACGGCCTCCCACTGGCGAACGGCGAGGAATTCGTCGCGCGCACGTTCGTCCTCCTCCACCAGGGTCTTCCAAAGCCGGGTGAGCCGGTCGATCTGCCTGGCCGAAAGGCCGACGGCCAGGGCCGCCTCGCGAGCTTCGTCGCCGGGCTTCCGGGTCGCGCCCGCCAGCGCCTTGCGCAACTGGCCCAGTTGGGAAAGGATCCGCGTCTTTTCCCGTTCGTAGACCTTGGATTCCGTCCACGCGTCGTTGTCGATCTGGCAGATCTCCTCGATGCGGATCTCCTCGCGCTCCACCTGTTCGCAAAGGTGGACCACCTCGCGGAGCACTCGGATGTCGTGGAACAGGATTCCCAGGATCCTCTGCTGGACCTGGTCGATCCGCTGTGCGATGGCGACCTCCTCCTCGCGGGAAAGGAGGGCGACCCGGCCCACCGAGTTGAGGTAGACCCAGGTGGGATCCCAGAACCGGCCCTGCCCGTTGCTCTGCCTGCGGGCCTCGGCATGACGGATTCCGACATTGCTCTGGTTCACGGTCACGCCGCGGCGTCGGAAGAGCTCGGCCAGCAGCTCGGTCTGGTCGTCGTCCCTGCACAGGGAGGAGATCTGGCTCTGCGCCAGGAAGCCCTGCACCCTGGCGGTCTTCTCCAGGCGTCGGACGATCTTGGGGTCGACTGTGTTCACGTTTCCATCCTGGAAGGAAGAAGTTGCTGCTCCTGCGCCATCAGCTCGGAGCATTCGGAAAGGAGGGTTCCCGGGTCCCCCCCGGCGAGGCGGGCCTCGGAGGCCAGAATCCGTCTACGTTCCCTGAGCCGTCGCAACTGGAGGTCGCGGAGGAAGTCGTCCATCCACTTCCGCGGATCCTCCTCCGGCAGGAATTGAAAGAGTTTCGCCACGAAATCGGCAAGGGGGGGATCCAGCCGCGACACGAAAGTCCTCGCGTCGGGCGGGACGCCTCCCCATTCCGATTCGGCGACCAGAAGATCCCAGATGCTCCGGCACCTGGGTTCGGAAAGGTCCGAGGGTTCCACTTTGTTCCGGGCATCGAGCACCAGGACCGGATCGGTGAGGACGATCTGCAAGAATTTGGCCTCCGCCTCTTGTGATCCGACCAGTATCGCCTTTCCCGACGGATTTTGCAGGGGGGGATTTCCGGGCGCCCGGCGCAGGGGAGTCACCAGGGCGTGTCTTTCGCCCATCACTTCCAGGAACGGATGGGCTTCCTGGGCGCACTGGTCGCGCAACACCGGATCCGCGATGGCTTCCAGCAGAACCTTGACGCGACGCAGGAAATCCGCCCTCTGGTCCGGGGTGGGGCGAGGCGACTGCTTCCGGAATCCACCCACCAGGAAGTGGACCCAATGGTGGGCTTCGGCGATGCGCTGCTTCAGCGCCTGGGGGCCGGAAGCCTTGAGAAGCTCGTCCGGATCCTTGGTCCCCGTTCCTTCCAGATCCGCGACCCGGACTTCGATGTTCTCCATGAGCAGGATGGGGAGGCTTCTTTCGGCGGCGGCGATTCCCGCGCGGTCCCCGTCGAAGAAGCAGACCACCCTCCGGCAATGGCGGGAGAGAAGCCTGGCCTGTTCGCGCGTGAAGGCGGTTCCCGAGGCGGCCACCACGTTGCGGATGCCATGGCGCCAGAGGGCGTGCCAGTCCATGTACCCTTCCACCACGACCGCTTCGCCGAGTCGCCCGATCTCGGAGCGCGAATGCCCCAGGCCGTAAAGGAATTGGCTTTTGCGGTAGAACTCGGTCTCCGGGGAATTGAGATACTTGGGCACGTCCTTGCGGTCCGACCGGAGATTCCGTCCCGCGAACCCGATCACCCGCCGGGAAAGGTCCGTCAGAGGAAAGACCAGGCGCAGATGGAAACGATCGCGCCATCGACCGGAATCCGTCTTGGTGACCAGGCCTGCCGACTCCAGGGACTGGAGCGAGTGCCCGGCCGCCGGCGCCTGGGAAAGCAGCACGTCGCCGTCCGGCGCGAAGCCGAGGTGGAAATCCCCGATTTCCCCATCTTCGAGCCCGCGCCTGCGGGCATAACCCAGCACCTGCGGCGAATCCAGGAGCGCGCGGTGGTAGTAGGCCTGCGCCCAATCCATCGCCGATCGGGCCGCCGCGGCGCGCGATGCTTCCTCGGGGTCCTGGGCGGTTCGCTCGGGAAGCCGGACGCCCGTCTCCACGGCCAGGATCTCGATGGCCTCGCGGAATCCGATGTGATCGTGTTCCATCACGAATTTGAACACGTCGCCACCGGCACCGCACACGAAGCACTTGTAGATGCCCAGGACGGGGTTGACGTTCATGGAGGGGTCGTGGTCGTCGTGGAAAGGACACCGGCCCGACCAGTGCGCGCCTTTTCGCTTGAGGGAGACGCGCCTTCCCACCACCGAGACGATGTCGGCGCGGGACCGGATCTCCTCTTTGGCCTGCTCGAAGGCACCCATGGAGGCAAAGATAGGCCGCTTCTGGTCGCACACCTCGTGGATCGAGTATTTTGAGATCGACTTTCAAAGGAGGACTGCATGTACCCGGAAGAATTGGTGGCGCCGATGCGTCAGGAACTCGTGGATCTGGGCTTCCACGAGTGGAAATCGGCCCAGGACGTGGAGAGGGAGCTGCCCGCCGCGCACGGGGTCAGCTTGGTTGTGGTGAATTCCGTTTGCGGCTGTTCCGCGGCGTCCGCCCGGCCCGGAGTGGGAATGGCCTTGAATCTGGGGCCGAAGCCGGACCACCTGTACACGGTGTTCGCCGGAAACGACGTGGAAGCCACCGAGGCGGTTCGCGAGCATTTCCTGGGGGAGCCTCCTTCGTCGCCCTCCTTCGGGATTTTCGTGGATGGGAAATTCCACGACATCATCCACAGGAGGGACATCCAAGGTCGCCCTCCCGAAGATGTCGCGGCCATGGTCCAGGGGGCGATCGCCGCGGCCCGTTCCTAGGCGCAGTGTTCATGTTCTAGAGTTTGGGGGCAGAGGACCCGGACGCGAGGGACCGGTCCGGCCAGGAGAGAGGATGATCACCAGAAGCCGATCCGGGGTCGTCTTGACGGACCCGGATGGCAGATTGACCCGGCCCGTGGCCGGGGTCGACGAGGCGGGTCGTGGCCCGCTGGCAGGGCCGGTGGTGGCCGCCGCGGTCGTGGCGCCGGACGGGTGGGCGCTTCCGGGGTTGGACGACTCCAAGAAACTTTCGGAAGCCGTCCGCCGAAATCTGGCCTTGGGCATCCGTTCCTCCCCGGAATTGGCCTGGGCCGTGGGTTGGGCCAGCGCCGAGGAAATCGACGCGATCAACATCCTTCAGGCAACCTTTCTCGCCATGCGACGGGCCTTGGAAGGGCTTGGAACTCCCCCGGCTTCCATTGCCGTCGATGGGAATCGATGCATCCCCGGAGTGGAGTTCCCCCAGATGGCCGTGGTGGGGGGCGATGGCAGGGTCCTTTCCATCGCCGCCGCGTCCATCTTGGCGAAGACCGCCCGCGACACCTGGATGGAGAAACAGGATTCGATCCATCCCGGCTACGGATTTTCCATCCACAAGGGTTACCCGACCCCGGGCCACCTGGAGGCTCTGGAGCGGTTGGGCCCCTGCGCCCTCCATCGAAGTACTTTCGCTCCGGTTCGAAGGTGTCTCGAGCGAAGATCCACGGGCCGATTCCGGTGATCCGCTCCACCATCCAGCTTGTCCTGGATCTGTTTGGGCGCGAATCCTCCTCCTTGCGCGTTGCTTTGGGAAAGGACGCACCTGCGCGGGTCCCCTCCAGGGACCCCGAGGTGCCGTTGGTGTTTTCCGCCCGCAGAAGGAAGGGGTGGCGGTTGGTGAAGGAGGAGGGCGGTTGGATTTGCCAAGTTCCCGAGGCGCTCCGCGAGTCCCCTGCCGAGATCCAGACGGATCTCCGGGAATGGATCCGGTCTTCCCTGCACCCGTTCCCAGGCTCGCGCAAGCGCCGCAGGGACATGGAACGCAGGATCTTCACCTGGATGGGATCGCGTCTGCCGGACAGGGTTCCTCCAGCGAGTTCGCGGGGCCGGGCCCTGGATCTCCAGGATTTGTTCACCGAGTTGAACGAGGTTCATTTTCAGGGGATGTTGGAGGCCGTGGTTCGGTGGTCCCCGCGGATCGGCGGCCTTTCCACCCACCAGGAATTGCGAACCATCGATGGCACTCGCCATCTGATCACCATCTCCCAAGCCTACGACGGGTATGATGTTCCCAGGGTGTCCGTCGCCGGAGTGCTCTTCCATGAAATGTGCCACATCGCCCATCCGCCACGACCGGGCAGGGGAGGGAAGCGCATCGTCCACCACAAGGAGTTTCGAATGGCGGAACGCAAGTTTCCTGGATGGGTCGAATGGCGTGAATGGGAAAAAAAACACCTTGCGCGACGTGTTCGCCACCTCGGGCGCCTCTTGACAACTAGTCATAATTAAATGACCATTTATGTATGAAAATCGCTGTTTCTGACTTCAAAGCAAGATGTTTAGCGCTTCTTGATGAACTGTACACTCAAAATGGTCAGATTCTTCTGACCAAAAGAGGCAGAGTCATCGCGAAAATTCAACCCGTTCAGGAAGATGAGCCCGATCGGGCCGGTTTGGAGGGAGTGCAGATGCGCCCGGACTGGCGGTGAGGCCGTGAGCTTGGTTTTGGTGGATACGCCGCTGTTCGTGGCGTGGATGGCCAATGACCCCCGGGTGGGCACGGAGCGCTCCTATCTCCTTTCCCAGGCCATCGGTCGACTGGCCCTGAGCCAAGCCACCTGGGTGGAGATTGGACAGGAGTTGCAGGAGGGACGGTTGCGGTTCCCGGTCTCCCCCCAAATTTGGATGGAACTCGCCTTGGAGCGATCCAAGGTCGTGGTGCTGCCGCTCAACCCCTCGATCGTCGCCCGTTCGGCGCGCTGGAACTCCACCCTTCTCGATTCCGTGGATCGTCTGATCGCGGCCACGGCCATCGAGCACGACGCCGACTTGGCCACCTGGAATCCGGATCTGGCCGGGCTCCCGGGGGTGCGCTACTTCTTCTGAAGTCCGGAGACGCTCTGCGAGTCCCGGTCGGGACCCCACCGCAATTGGAATTCCAGGGACAATCCACCTCCATCCCAGGTGGCTTTGGCCGGATTGGACGTGTTCCAAAGCAGTTGGGACCAACTCCTGTCGGAACTGGTGGAGATGGAGTTCCAGCCCAAGATCCCGGAAAGGGCCCATCGATTCCAGGAATAGACATCCGCACCGACCAGAAACGATTCCCCCGAACTCCATCCCCAGGCGGTGGTCCGACCAACGAGCCGACCGACTCCGGCGCGGTACCTGAATCCCAGAAACGCGTCGCGGGCGGCGTCCACACCCAGGATCCTACGGGGTACGAGGAGATCGAACCCGACCTCGGAAGTCCAGATGTCCGACGAATAGGAGCGGTAGAAGAGGGAATCGCGACCGGACAGCGCCTGCAGCAAGGAATCCCCCTG
>CAYXXL010000071.1:0-11301 GCA_964469025.1 uncultured Fibrobacteria bacterium | reverse complement strand
TTTCCGCGCACCGCTTGTGCCTGGAACGGCTCCCCTCCATCCTCCCGGGAGTTCCCTTGATCTCCGAGGAAGGGGATTTGGAGACGGACGCCGATCTGTTCTGGAGCCTGGATCCGCTGGATGGAACCAGCGAGTTCGTCGAGGGTCTGGGAGAGTGGGCGTTCCAGCTCGCCTTGGTGGAGTCGGGCCGACCCGTGGCCGCGGTGCTGGCGGTGCCCGCCGTGGACAGGCTCTACTTCGCCGAGGGCGGACGCGGGTGTCTTGTGGGACGCCTGTCGGGTACGGGGTTGCTCCCCTACGAAGGACTGGATCCGTTGCGTCGCGAGCGGCTGGTTCTCACCCGGTCGCTGCCGCGACGAGCCTCGCTCCTGCGCATCAGCGAAGCCCACCCCGGAGGCGACGAAATCCTCCTGGGGGGCGTGGGCTACAAGGTCCACGCGCTGCTGGCGGGAGAGGGCGACACCTATTTCACGGTTCCCGGGACCCTGCATCCGTGGGATCTGGCGGCGCCCCTCCTGGTTGCCCGCGAGGCGGGACTGGCGTGTAGGACACTTTCCGGCAAGGAGCCGCTGGTTCCCAACGGGCGGGAGCCCGTGCCGGAAGGACTGTTGTTCACGAGGCCCAAGTGGCTGGAGAGGAACCTGGAATTCTTCGCGCGGGAGGACATCAAGGGTCTGCTGGTGGCGAGGGACCCGAGGTGAACACGGATGTCCGGTGGTTGCAGAGATTCCAGAATTACCGGAAGGCATTGGGGCTGCTGGAGAGCGCCCTGGTCCTGCCCGCGCCCGACGCGGTGCAGCGCGCCGGGATCGTCCAGTTCTTCGAGATGGTCTTCGAACTTTCCTGGAAGGTGCTCAAGGACTACCTGGAGGCCCAGGGCCTCATCGATGTCAAGACGCCTCGATCGGCCCTCAAGGCCGCCTTCGAGATCGGCCTGGTCCGCGACGGGCACCAGTGGCTGCAGGGTCTGGAGGATCGGAATCTGGTGGCGCACACCTACGACGAGAGCACGGCGCGGCAAGTCGACGCGCTCGTCCGCGACGTGTACTACCCGCTGTTCAAGGATCTCGCCGCGGTGTTGGAGGAGAAGTCCCGAGGATGAACGGACTTTCCCCGAAGGACCTGCAGGAAATCCTGCGGGTACTGGGCACCCGCCCGCAGATCCGGAGGGCGCGGCTTTTCGGGAGTCGGGCGAAGGGAACGCACTCTCCAGGCAGCGACGTGGATCTGGCGCTGGAAGGGGACATCACATTCGACCTGTTGCGCGAGGTGAGCGCGGCGCTGAACCAGGAATCGACCATGCCCTACCGTTTCGACGTCCTCGACTTCGGAACCATCGAATCCGGGGAACTGCGAGAACACATCGAACGCGTGGGGATTCCGCTGCTGGATCGCGGGCCGCACACCTTCCCACCGGCGTAGGGGCGCAAAATTTCGCGTCCCTACCGGGGGGTGTTGACATTCGCCCCCGTTTCGCGTATCGTATGGGCATGCAAAGCGCGAACGCCCAGAGCCTGCTTCTTCTTCCCTGCCATAGGCGGTAAGGGGAGCTTCAGGCCACGTTCGCAAACGGCCGCTCGCCCGGAAGGGGCGGGGCGGGTCGACAGGGCTTTCCAGGTCCCGATGGGGATGCGCCGGAAAGGAAACAGACCATGTCGACCGAAAACCAGCACAGCACGGGCTCCCCGAAGGGTCCGATCTACATTGCACCCGATCCAGGAACTCCTTTCGGACAGAAGAAGGACCAGATGACCGACCGCGTGCGCATCTTCGACACCACCTTGCGGGACGGCGAGCAGTCGCCCGGCTTCTCGATGAACATCGACGAGAAGATCCGCATGGCCCACCAGCTCGCGCGGTTGGGCGTGGACGTGATCGAGGCGGGCTTCCCCATCGCGAGCCCGGGCGACTTCGAGGCGGTGCGCCGGATCGCCGCCGAGGTCCGTGGCCCCGTGATCGCGGGCCTCGCGCGCATCACCGAAAAGGACGTCGACCGTGCCGCCGATGCCGTGGAACCGGCCGCGCGACGCCGCATCCACACCTTCAGCTCCGGTTCGGACATCCATCTGGAGCACATGATGCGGATCACGCGCGAGGAGAACATCCGCCGCAGCGTGAAGGCGGTGCAGCACGCGCGTTCGCGGGTGGACGACGTGGAGTTTTCCGCCCAGGACACCACCCGTTCGGACCGGGACTACCTGGTGGACCTCTACACCGCCGTGGCGGAGGCGGGCGCCACCACCCTCAACATCCCGGACACCGTGGGCTACGCCATGCCGGAGGAATTCGAGGCGCTGATCCGCTTCCTGGTGGAGCGCGTCAGGGTGCCGGGAATCGTCTTCAGCGTCCATTGCCACAACGATCTGGGCCTGGCCGTGGCCAATTCCCTGGCCGCGGTGCGGGCGGGGGCGCGCCAGGTGGAGTGCACCGTGAACGGCATCGGCGAACGGGCGGGGAACTGCAGCCTGGAGGAGATCGCCATGGTCGTGCGCACCCACTCCAAAACACTGGGCGCGGACACGGGAATCGTCTCGGAGGAGATCTACGGGACGTCGCGCCTCCTGACCTCCATCACAGGCATTCCGGTGCAGCCCAACAAGGCCGTCGTGGGGGCCAACGCCTTCGCGCACGAATCGGGCATCCACCAGGACGGGGTTCTCAAGGCCCGCGCCACCTACGAGATCATGACGCCGGAATCCGTTGGCCGCGGCTCCCACAAGATGGTCCTGGGCAAGCACTCGGGAAAGCACGCCTTGCAGGATCGCCTCCTGGCCCTGGGATTCCAGGCCTCGGAGGGCAGGCTGGACGCCATCTTCGACAAGTTCAAGGATCTGGCCGACAAGAAGAAGGAAGTCTTCGACGAAGACCTCATGGCCCTGGTCTCCGAAGACGACGAATCGGGCGAGGTGGGGGACGACTGGACCCTGGTGAGCTATTCGGTCCTGTCCGGTTCCAGCGAGGCTCCCGAGGCGACCGTGGTGCTTCGCCGCGACGGCCAGGCGCCGGCCACGGCGAAGGCGACCGGCGACGGTCCCGTGGACGCGGTGCTCAAGGCCATCCGGGAGCTCACGGGCCGCACGATCGACATCGACACCTACCAGCTCAAGGCCATCACCGGCGGCACCGACGCCCAGGGCGAAGTCGCGGTTTCGGCCCGGCTGGGGGGGCGCACCCTGACGGGTCAGGGTCGCAGCACGGACATCATCGAGGCCAGCGCGAAGGCCTATCTGGCCCTGGTGCGCCGTGCGGCGTCCAGCGATATGACGGATCTTGTCATGCGCTCGGAGCCCTGATCCGGGAAACCTTTCTCCCTGTCCCCCGCCGGGGACCGCCGGGGACCGGACGCCGGGCGGATCAATCCTCCTCCACCAGGCTGGAGATGCCGGGCAGTTCGGCCTCGCGCCCTTTTGCCGCCCGGGCGAAACCGCGCACCGTCTGGGCGCGTCCCGCCTCCAGCAGGGCCTGGAGGATGTCTCCGAGGGTGGCGAGCAAGGTGGGGCGGTGCAGGAACGGGTCGGGGGACCAGGGGCGTCCGGACAGGATGTGGTCCAGCCCTTGGGCCGCGGCGTTCTCCACGTCGGAAGGCGGGAGGTCGAAGGCGGGGGAGGCTCCTCCCAACCAGGCACGGACCCAAAGCCGCGCCCTCGCGCGCAGGCCCGCTTCCGAGGGAATCCGCGAGGCCTGGTCCAGCAGGAGATCGGAAGTGGACCGGTCGCCCTGGGAACGCGCGGCTTCGGACGCGGCGATGAGCACGACCGGATTGCCCGCCTGCGTGCGCAGCAGGATGTCCAGATCCTTCCATCCCGCAGGGATGCCCTGCTGGATCCTCAACAGGATCAGGTCGCACCGCGCGTCGATCTGACCCTGGGCCGTGGCGTCCTCCAGAAAAGGCAGGAAGGGCATTCCAAGCCGACGCGCGCTGCGCGCGGCCAGATGGGCGAGTTCGCCCCTCTCCTTGCCGTCGGTGACGGCGAGAGAGGTTTCCGTCGGCAACCCCAGTGCGCGCTCGGCGACTTCGAGGGCTTCGCGGGGACGTCCGGATCGGAGGAGCAGCTGTGCCCGACCGGATTCGAGGACCGACCGGTCGCCGGCTTCCACGGCGATTTCGAGCGCCTCCCATCCTTCCTGCAATCCCCCTTTCGCCGCCAGATCCAGCGCGAAGGCGAGCGCGAGGGAAGGCCACCAAGGCCACCGCCGACGCTCCCCGGAGGTCGTTCGCAGGGAAAGATCCCATGCCTCCCGCAGCGAAGCGGATCGTTCGGTGCCGTCGGTCCAGCGCGAAAGGGTGGTTCCCAGCTTGTAGAAGTCGTAGGCGTCGGCCTGCCCGCGGTCCCGAACCGAACGCAGGATCCCGGCGTTGCGCTGGTGCTTGGCCCTGCCGGCCCTCGCATCGGGCGAGTAACCGTGGTGGACCAGGCGCACCGCGCAGGCGGAGGGCTCCCCGAGTCCCGCCTCGGCCAGGCTGTCGAGGACCGATTCGTGCAGGGCCCGGCGGTAGCGGATGCGGGGATCCAGGCGGAACAGCCGCGGCAGAAGGACGGACCCGGGATGGTCGGTGCCGTCGAGCAGGGCGACCTGGACCAGGCGACACGTCCCGGGTTCCGCAAGGGCTTGGCGAAGGGCGGGGATGGTGGCGGGATCCAGTTCTTCGTCCGCGTCCACCTGCAGGACCCAATCGCCGTCCGCCAGTTCCAGGCAGGCGTTGCGGGACGCGGAGAAGTCGTCGGCCCAGGGCAGGCTCCCGACCACGGCTCCGTGGGAGCGCGCGATCTCCGCGGTCCGGTCGGAGGAACCCGTGTCGAGCAGGCAAATTCCGTCCACGGCCGCCGACAGGGAGCCGAGACAACGCGGGAGGTTCGCTTCCTCGTCGCGGGCGATCAGGCAGGCGATGAGCCGCATCGTCCCACGAATAGAACAAAAAGGACCACCCCGGGGTAAGGGTGGTCCTGGCGGAGGACGGAATCAGGTCAGGATCATCCCAGGAGCTTGAGGACTCCGGAGGGCAACTGGTTGGCCTGCGCCAACATGGAGGTCGCCGATTGCGTCAGGATCTGGTTCCTGGTGAAGTTGGTCGTTTCCGTGGCGAAGTTGGTGTCCCGGATCTGGCTTTCGGCCGAGGTGAGGTTGGTCACCATGTTCCCAAGGTTCGTCACCGTGGAGTCCAGGCGGTTCATGGTCGAACCGAGGGTGGACCGGAGCGACAACACCGAGGTCAGGGCCGCGTCGATCTTAGCGATGGCGCTCTGCGCCGTGGACTGGAGGGACACGCCGCCGAAGGACAACCCGCTGGAGAGGTTCACCGCCGTGAAGGTGATGGTGGAGCTCGCTCCCGCCGAGGCCGCGGAGATCTGGAACGAGAAGGTCGATGTGTTGGACAGCAGGGCCGTGTTGTTGTAGGTGGTCGCCTCGGCGATGCGCGTGATTTCCGAGGCCAGGGCGGTGTATTCCTGCTGGATGTAGCCGCGGTCGGTGTTGGAATAGGTTCCGTTCGACGCCTGCACGGCCAATTCCCTCATGCGCTGCAGGTTGTCGGTGATCTGCGAGGTGCCGCCTTCCGCGATCTGGAGCAGGGCCAGGCCGTCGTTGGCGTTCTGCTGGGCCTGGGTGCTGCCTCGGATCTGGGATCTCAACCCCTCCGACACGGAAAGACCCGCCGCGTCGTCGGCCGCGCTGTTGATCCGCAATCCCGTGGAAAGCCGCTGCAGCGAGGTCTGCATCGACATGTTGGTGTTGTTCAGGTCGTTCTGGATGCTGATGGAATTGACATTGTTGTAGATACGCACGACACGTCCTCCTTGTATGGTTTCCACTCCGGAAGCATCCTTGCCTCCGAAGTCGGACACCCGGGCGGCTTGCGCCGATCCGGTCGTCCAGGACTCCTATCGGAACGCGAGGGGGGGGACTTGAGGAAAAAACAAACCCTCCGACGCGCTGGGCGACGGAGGGCCGGTCGAGGAACGGCGGTCCCGAGGGGACTTACTTCTTCTTGGCGGCCTTGGCCTTGTTGAACTCGTCCTTCAGGGCCTTTCCGGCCTTGAAGCCGACGGTCTTGGAGGCGGCGATCTTGATCTTCTCGCCGGTGGCGGGATTCACGCCGGTGCGGGCCTTGCGCTCCTTGACTTCGAAGGTGCCGAAACCGACGAGTGCCACGGTCTTGTCCTTCTTGAGTCCTTCGACGAGGGCTTCGAGGACCGCGGTGACGGAACGCTCGGCGGAGGCCTTGCTCTCCAGCTGGGCGAGTTCCTGGACCTTGGCGACGAGATCAGCCTTGTTGCTCATGTTGAGTCCTTGTGCGAGAGTTGGTTGGTGGTTGCCTTCGCGGCGGCATTCCACCGCGTTTCCATGGAACATATCACAGGAACAATGGCCTTGCAATGGGCTTTTCGAGGGATTTTTTGCTCCACAAGCCCTTGGAAAGGGGGCTGCGGGACGAATGGACGCCGCATCTTCCGCAAAATCAAGGGTTTGCGCGAGGTGGCAGTTCCCGTGAGATGCGGTTCGCGAGGGCGTCCAGGAAGCGCAATTCCTCGCGTGTCGGTCGCAGGCGCCGGAGCAAGGCCGCCAGATGCCTCCGGCCCGCCTCGCGCCGGGCCGGGTGCAGGAAGTCCTCGGCGCGCTCGAGGACGGAGGCCGTCCAGCCCTCCCGCAGGCTCGCCATGGCCACCTCCCCCGCCGCGTCCGGGACGGGGTGCGATGGACGTCCGTGCAGTCCGGAAAGCGCCACGGCCACGGCCTGGCCCAGGTTGAGGGACCCCGTCGCATGTGTGGTCGGAATCTGGCAGGCGATGTCGCAGGAAAGCACTTCCCGTGAGGTCAGTCCGATGGATTCGCGTCCGAAGACCAGTGCCCACGGACCCTGCAGGTCGGGCAGGTCCGGGAGCCGCTGGAGGTCCACCAGACCCTTCCGGTGCGGACGGCGGGTGAAGGCGATGGTGGTGCGCGCGTCGCCGAAGGCGGATAGGAGATCGGGATGGACGGTGCATCGCTCCAGGATGTCCTTGCCCATCGTGGCCGTCCGGAAGGCGACCGAATCCCGGGCGGGTCGCTCTCCCACGATCGCGAGGTCCCCCCACCCGAAGCAGGACATGGCGCGGACGACGAACCCGATGTTCTCGGGAATCTCCGGCTCCACGAGCACGACTCTGCCGAGGTCGGTATGGGACACCGTGGGCAAAGAGACTAATTTCCCCATTTTCCACATCGCGAGCCGCGAACCCTCCGGAACCGTCGTGACACAGACCCTCCAGAAAGACCTCATCGACCTCCTGCCCCTGGGCGAGGAGGGAGTGCGCGAACTTCTCCAGGACGCGATCGCCCAGAAGGCGCGGTTCGGAGAACACGGCCCCGACACCGAATTCGCCGGTCGCACCGCCGCCCTCTACTTCGAGAAGCCGTCCCTGCGCACCCGGGTCACCTTCGAGATCGCGATGAACCAGAAGGGCGGGCAGGCCCTGCAACTGGACGCCGGGAGCATCGGCATCGGCAAGCGCGAAAGCCTGGCGGACGTGGCACGGAACCTGGAACGCTGGCTGGACGCGCTGGTGTGCCGGACCTTTTCGCACGAACTGGTCGAATCCTTGGCGAAGCTCGCGGACATTCCCGTCGTCAACGCCTTGACCGACGTTTCCCACCCGTGCCAGGCTCTCGCCTTCGGGCAGACCGCCTTGGAGCGCCGGGGGGAGTTGTCCGGTCTTTCCCTGGTGTTCGTGGGTGACGGCAACAACGTCGCCAGATCGCTCGCCGAACTCGCCGCCCTCTGCGGCATGCACTTCACGCTGGCCGCCCCGGGTGGTTTCGAGCTTCCCCGGGAATTCTCGGATCTGGTGGCACCCCTGTTCCGTTCCCGCGGCACCCGCTTCGCCCAGTCGCACGATCCTTTCGAAGCGGTGCGCGGCGCGGATTTCATCTATACCGACGTTTGGGTGTCCATGGGCCAGGAAGGCCAGAGGGGAAAGGCTTCGCATTTCCTGCCTTTCCAGGTCGACCAGAAGCTTCTGGACGCGGCGGGTTCGCAGGCTCTGGTCAGCCATTGTCTGCCGGCCCACCGCGGAGAAGAGATCACGGACGACGTCCTGGACGGTGGAAAAGCGGTATGCTTCGACGAAGCGGAAAACCGTCTTCACGCCCAGAAGGCCGTTTTGAGGAGACTGTTTCGAGCCACCGGGAGGCTGTGATGCCGCTTGCCAGGATCGCCACGGGAATCGAAGGATTGGACCGAATGACCGCCGGGGGATTCGTGGAGCGTTCCGCGAATCTGGTGGAAGGAGCACCCGGCACCGGGAAGACCACCCTGGGACTGCAGTTCCTGGTGCGCGGGATCGAGGAGCGGGGCGAGGCCGGTCTGTACGTGACGTTCGAGGAATTCCCGGCGCAGCTCTACGCCGACGCGGCCAGGATGGGATGGGATCTCGCCGCCTACGAAGCGGACGGAAGGCTCCGCATCCTTTTCACCACCCCCATGGAGCTGCTCGCGAGCCTCGAGGAAGTGGACGGGACCCTGGAACGCGAGATCGAGGAATTCTGCATCCGCCGCGTGGTGGTGGACAGTCTCAGCCATTTCGAGTTCCTCACCGAGGATACTTTCCAGTTGCGAGACCTGGAATTCCGTCTGGTCTCGGCGCTCAAGCGCGAAGGCTGCACTTCGGTCTTCCTGCGCGAGAACGCCAATCTTCTCGGGGACACGAACAGCCTGAGCCGGTCGCCCTTCGTGGTGGACTCGTTCATCATCCTGCGGTACGTGGAACTGGAGAGCGCGGTGTCCAAGGCCATGTTGGTGCTGAAGATGCGCGGATCCGCGCACGCCACCGACATCCGCCGCTACCGGATCGCCCAAGGGGGAATCGTGGTGGAGGACAAGTTCGAGGGCCAGGAGGGAATCCTGGGAGGAGCGCCGCACAAGAGCCGGGCCCAGGCCTTCGTGGAGGCTTTCGGTCGGCGCAGATGAGTTCGCTTTCCCTCATTTTCGCCGCGATTCTCGCGGCGACGCTTTCGCTGGTCGGGATGGCCGTGGGAGCGTTCTACCGAAAGAAATTCGGCGAGGGCACCCATGGCTGGCTGCTTCCCCTCGGCGGGGGGCTCGGCGTGCTCGGCATCGGTCTCCAGGCTGTTCCCGCCTTGCCGCGGGTCGTGGGCGATCTGGTCGCGTTGATCGGCGCCGTGGTTCTCTCCTTGGGAACGTTCTGGCTGTGGTACGTCATGATGGGGCCCCGGAAGTGATTTCCATCGGTGTCCTCCTCTGGCATGCCGCCTTGTCCGCGATGGTCCTGGTGGTCTGGAGACTTTCGGTGCGGCTGGGTCGGGCCATGCGGGACGACGTGGGTGCGATCGTCTTCCTTCCGGTTTCGTCGGGATTGCTCTTCGCGGGGGGCGTGGCCGCCTGCGTCGCCCCCCTCCTGCCGGTCGCCCAATGGGTGTCGGTCGGGATGGATGTCCTCGGATCCCTGCTGGGGTGGTACGCGGCTTGGCATTCCTGGGGGTGGCTCGTACCCGAGCTGCGCCAGAAATCTTCGACGGGAGTTGGATGATGGCTCGAATCCTGGTGGTGGACGACGAAGAGGACATGGTGGACGTGATCCGTCTGGTGCTGGAATCCGACGGGCACGAGGTCCGCTCGGAGGTCGACCCCGAACGCGCGGTGCAGGCGGCGATTGAATTCTCCCCCCAGCTCGTGCTGATCGATCTTGTCATGCCGGGCATGGACGGACATCAGGTTTTCCGGGCGTTGCGGGAGGTGCCCGGTCTCCACGACCTCCCCTTCGCGTTCCTGACCAGCCGCGACAGGCCCATCGACCTGATGGTGGGCTTGCATGTGCTGGGGGCCTCGGACTACATCACCAAGCCCTTCGACCGCGCCGACCTGCTCCACCGCGTGGGAAAGCTGCTGGGTGGTGCCTGACGGGTCGCCCGACCTGGAACTGTTCGGAGTCCGCACCCACAACCTGAAGGACGTCGACGTCGCCTTCGGGCGCGGGAGATGGACGGTCGTTTGCGGCGTGTCCGGCTCGGGAAAGTCCAGCCTGGTCTTCCACACCCTCCACGCCGAGGCCGAGCGGAGGTGGCTTTCCACCCTGCCGGCCTGGCGGCGGTTGATGGCGGAAACCCTCCCGAGACCTCCCCTGCGCTCCAGCCGCGGACTGGTTCCCACCCTGGCTTTGAGACAGGAATCGTCGGATTCAGGAGGGGCGACCGCGAACCTCGCCGGGCTCGCCGGGTTGCGCGAACCCCTGGTGGCCCTTTGGGCGGCGGCCTCGACGCCCATCTCTCCCGCCACGCGGGAGCCCATGCTGTCCCATTCCCCCGCCCAAGCGGCCCGGAGCCTGGTGGATCGCCACGCGGGGCGACCGCTGCAGATCCTGTTCCCACCTTCCGACGTCCGCCCCCGGAGCTGGATCCGCCGGGGTTTCGTCCGGGGCACGGCGGAGGGCAGGGTGGTGGAACTGGAATCCCTCCCCCCCGATGCGGAGGCCGACGGTCTCTGGATCACGGTGGACCGCCTGGTGGCCGCCGAAAGCGCCCTCTCCCGGATCGCCGAAGCCGTCCAGACCGCCTACCGCATGGGGGACGATCTCTGCCTGGCGGAAGTCGGCTCCCGGGACGCGGGCGAGGAGATCCTCCGCTTCTCCGGAGTTCCGCGATGCCCGGCGACCGGAAGATCCGCTCCCATTGCCTCTCCGGGGCTGTTTTCGCCGCGATCTCCGCGGGGAGCCTGCCCCGGCTGCGCGGGGTCGGGGGGTGAAGACGGGAATTGTCAAATCTGCGGAGGAACCGGACTGCGCGAGGAATCCGGCTGGTTCGAGATCGGAGGTCGGAATCTGGCCGACTTCCTCTCCCTGGAAGTGGACGCGGCCGGGGCCGTCGTCGTGGATCCCTTCTGGGAGGAGATCCTCTCCGGGCCTTGCCGGGAATTGGTGGAGGAGATCCGATCCAGGCTTTCCGCGCTTTCGGACCTGGGGCTCGGTTATCTGCCGCTGGGGCGGGCGACCGGCACCCTCTCGCAGGGGGAGGAGCGCCGCGCACGGCTGGCCACGCTGGTGGGAGCGCCGTTTTCGGGCGTGGCCTACGTGCTCGACGAACCGACCACGGGCCTGCATCCCCGGGACCTTCCCCCGGTGCGCCGCCTCCTGTCCCGGCTTCGGGATGGGGGAGCCACGCTGGTGGTCGTGGAGCACGATCTCCGTTCCCTGGAATGGGCGGATCGGGCGGTGGAGACGGGGCCCGGGCCCGGCGACCTGGGAGGCGAGATCCTGTATTCCGGACCGCCCGCGGGCTTGGCGAGCGCGGACACCCCGAGCGGACGCTGGC
>CAYXXL010000070.1:0-11366 GCA_964469025.1 uncultured Fibrobacteria bacterium | reverse complement strand
CCATGGTGATGACAGCTTATGTCAAGATTTTACCCACACGAAAACGGGAAGAGCCCCTTTTGTGTACCTTCGCGACGATGACAGATTTTGAATCCACAGCGAACCCGCTATTTTCCTGAATTGTCGCCCATCAGTTGTAGTGAGGGAAGGCCATGGGACACAAATCCGGTAGGATTCGAGGAAGGCCGGAGTCTTCCGAATCGATTCCCGGGAGTGTATGTTCAATGGGTATGAACGAACTTGCGTTCATCGTTTCCCAGGAAGAAGACGGCGGTTTCGTGGCCGAATGCCTGCAAGAGCCCATTTTCACCCAAGGGGACACCTGGGGGGAGCTTTCGGACGCGGTGCGCGACGCAGTGGTCGCTTGGCACTTCGACCGCCCGGCCCCCTCTCGCATCCGGTTGCACTGGATTCGTGATGAGGTTCTGACCTTGGCTTGACCTTCTCTGCCCTCGAAGACGAAGCGACCCGATCATTTGAGAAATAGGATGATCGACACGATTCCCGCCACCACCACCGCCGCCACATCCAAGCCCGCGATGACGGTCACCGCGGTCGCCGTCTGTTGAGAGGATTGCGCCAGTTTTTCCAAGGCAGCCGCTTGGCGTTCCTCCATTCCAGGGCTCTTCATGCCCGATGGGCCGGAGTTCCCGTTCTGGGCGGAATCCACGGGCTCGATGACCAATTTGCTTGGAGTCGATTGTAAAACCTTGAAGGAATAGGGATGCCCGGCCTTCGTCAGGGAGATGCAGGTCTCCTGATATTCCTCCGGCAATTTGACGCAATTGGAGGGATCGGCAATGCTTTGAATTTCGGAGGCTCCGGCCAGGGAGAGCAGGGCAAAGCAGAAGGCGAGGGATTGTCTGAGCATCGGTTTCTCCTGCGTGTTGAACGCTGCCAGTCTATGAAAAACTAGCGCTTGGGCGATGAGGTCAACGCCTCTCCTCGACAGTGCTCCATTCCTTCCCGGCCTCAGCTCCGTCCTTCGCGCCCAACAGCATCCGACGCAGCTCCCCGACGTCCTGCGCCAACCGCGTCGCTCCCGCCTCCTCCAGAGCTTGCGCGGTGTTGTAGCCCCAGGTCACGGCGATCATCGGGACTTGCGCCTTGAACGAGGCCTCCACGTCACGGGTTTCGTCGGCCACCAGGACCATCTCGCCCGTCGGAATTCCCCAACGCCTGGCCATGCCGCGCAGTCGATTGGCCTTGCCCGACAGCCCCAGTCCGGCTTCCAGCCAACCCGGCTCGGGTGCTCCGATCTGCGCCAGGGTTCGTCGTACCACATCGATGCCGTTGGAGGTGAGGATCCCCCATTCGATCCCCTCCTTGTCGAGATCGCTCAGGAGGTCGGCGATCCCGGGAAACAGTGGAATGGTTTCCACGTCCGCTTCCAACAAGGCGCGAGCTCTCCAAAGAATCAGGGGCACCTTCCACCACGGAATTCCCAGTTGCGACAGAATGCGCTGCATGTTCTGGCCTCGCATTCGGCGAACCCCGTCCTGGCCGGGATCCCGGAAGTGGAGTTCGCGAGCCAACCGCGGCAGAAGCCTCTCCAACCTGGGAAAGGTGTCCGCGAGTGTGCCGTCGAAGTCGAAGAGGACCGCGGATGGAAGAGGTCCGGAAGGTGCTTGTGGGGCCTGTGCCATTGTCCCGAAAGATGGATCCGTTGTCCGTGAACGATCCTTTCGGGTCCGGGAGCCGTTGCCAAGGGCCGGAAGGCATCTTTTGGCGAGATGCCCCTCCACCTCCACCTCGGGAACCGTCCGGAACTTTTGGCCGATGCCTTGGCCAGGACGCTGGGGCGCACCTGGACGGATCCGTTCGATCCCCCACAGATCGTGGTGCCCTCCCCCTCGGTGGGCAAGTGGTTCAAGCTGCACCTGGCCGCGCGGGGCCGCACGGTGCTGAACCTGCCCACCTCGACCCTGGAATCCTTCCTCTGGAAGACCCTCGACCCCGGCCCCGAAGACCGCATCCTGCGCGTGGACGCTTTGCAGCACGCCGTGGCACGGCTCCTGGGGCCGGATCTCCTGGCCCGTTCCGAATACGCCATGGTGGGACGCTTTTTGACCGACGGACGCGACGGGATCGATCCCGGACGTCGAGTGCAGCTCTCCCGCGAAGTGGCTAGGCTCTTCCTGGAGTACGAGTACAACCGACCCAGCGTCTTCGCGGACGGAAAATGGGCGATCGAGGGAATCGACCGCACCTGGCCCGACCGGTCGTTCTTCGCACCCCGGGGGGCCGAAGCGGATGCGGAGCGGTGGCAACGGCACCTGCACGGCCTGGTCTTCGCGCCCGAAGGCCCCCTTTCGGGCTCGGGATTCCTGGGGTTGCCGCGTCTTCATCGTCTGCGCCGCGAACAGGGTCGGGACTTGTCCGGTCCGGACGTACACCTGCTTTTCGTGGACAAGTCCAGCCACTTCCACCGGAACATGTTGCTGGAACTGGCGCGATCCCGCGGCGTCCACCTGTACCTGGTGAATCCCTGCATGGAGTTCTGGGAGGACCTGGACACCTCGCGACGGCGGCCCCGGGCAAAGGTCTCGCGCATCCCGTTGCGGAAACTGGAAAGCCTGGAGTTCCAGGCCCAGGCGCTTCCTTCGGACCTGTATTCGGGGAAGGACCCCGCGCTGCTTCGCGAGTGGGGGAAGGCCTCGCGCGAGAACATCGCTCTCTGGTGCCAGGCGGCGGACCACGATTTCCAGGACCATGTGCGCGATCCCCTGGAAGACGGGGTCACCCTGCTTTCCACGGTCCAATCCGCCTTGCTTCGACGTCTTTCCGGACCGCTCCACGAAGGTTGGGAGAGCGATGGCTCGGCCGGTGAACCGTGCGTTGACGATGGAAGCCTCCGCATCCTTTCCTGTCCAGAGCTGCTGCGCGAGATGGAGGCCGCTCGCGACGCGGTGTTCCAGTGGCTTTCGGAGGATCCCGAGCGAAGGCCGTCCGACGCGGTGGTTTACCTCCCCGACACCCAGTCGCACGCCGCCGCACTGGAGGCGGTCTTCAACGCCCGGCCACGCAACGACGCGGGCAGGATCGGGATTTCTGTGCTGGGAACCACGGCGTCGCACAGCCTCTGGGCCCGCGGGGCCAAAACCCTGCTTTCCATCGCGACCAAGGGGCTGGACCGCGCGGTCGTCCTCTCGCTCTCGGAGAATCCGCTGGTGCGAGCCCGGCGGAATCTTTCCGAATTGGATGTCCTGCCGTGGGCGCACTGGATGGAAGGAACAGGAATCCTCTCCGGCTGGGATGCCGAAGACCGGCGTCTTCGCGGCGCCGCCGAAGGCGCCGCCGTGGAAGCCCACACCGTGCGCGCCGGACTCGAACGGCTGGCCCTGGCGTCGTTGGCCTCGGAGGCGGTGGACATCGGAAGCCTTCCGGGTTGGGGCGAAGGGGGACTCCCACCGTGGCGGGATCGGGAAAGTTCCGATCCCGAGGCCCCGGAACCTTTCCTCGCCTTCCTCGATGATCTCCATCGCGACACCCGGGAGCTTTCGCTTCCCGACCGACGGGATCTGCACCGGATGGGAATCGCCTTCGCCGATCTGTGCGACGCCTGGCTCGACACTTCGTCGGACCCCCAGGAAGATTCGCTGCGACGCGCCTTCATGGAGTCATTGGACAATTTCCGTCTGCGCGGACCCGAGCCCGTGGACATCTCGGAGCTTTCCGAAAGCCTCCGCGGGATCCTGGAATCCGAGCTTCCCGGATCTTCCAAGGCTTGGAGCGGAACCCTCACGGTCGCGCCCCTGCGGGCCTCGCACATCCTGCCTCACAAGCTGGTCGTGATCGCGGGACTGGATGCCGATTCCTTTCCCGGCGAGGCCCGCGCGGGCTCCTTGGACCTCCTGTCGAACCACCGGATCCTGGGCGACGCCGACGCGGTCGCCGAGAATCGACACGCCTTCCTCCTGGCCCTTCTCTCGGCGCGGGATCGCCTGGTTCTGTCGTGGCGTGCCCGCGACCTGCAGAAGGACTCCCTTCGATCTCCATCCCCGGTCCTCCTGGAACTGGAGTCCGCTCTGGGCGAGGGGTTCCTGGGGACCACCGCGACCTCCACTTCGCTGCGGCGCGCCGTACCCTTGCTCGCCCGTTCGGGTGGAATCCTGCCCGGCGACCCGACGGTCTGGGATGTGCCTTCCTGGGACCCGGACGATTCGCCCAGAGCCGTCGTCGGCATTACCGCCTCGCCGGTTCCCCCATTCCCCCCCGCCCGCTACCCGGATCTCCGGTCCTTCCTCAAGAATCCTTGCTTCCACAGGGCGAGGCCGGGTTGGCGCTTTGACGAACCGGACCGGGAGGAAGTCGAAAGACCTTTGGAATCGGACAGCCTGGAGAAATGGGCCAGGTGGAAATCGTTGACGGAGTTCGTCCTTTTCGGACGGGATGTCCGCCAGGATCCGCAGGACGCGGTTCGTGGAATCCTTGCCGAAAGATCCTGGAATTCCGGCAGTCCGGAAGGGGAGTTCCTGGACCGTGAGGCTGCAGACCTGCGGACTTGGGTCGCGGAGATCACGAGAGGCTTGGACCAGACCGTGGGCGTTGGGGGAAGGTTCTTGCGAGATCGCCCCTTGGGATTCCTGGAAGGGACCCACCGCTGGAGCTGGGAACCGGAGGACGGCACCCTGGTCGCCCTGCTGGACCTTGTCCCCTTCGCGGGCGGAAAAGCGCGGCCCGACGCCAAGGCCGGGCTCTACCTCGCCGGGGCGGCCATGCGCGCTGGCGGTTGCACCTTGCCCATCCGCCTGGTGTGGCTGGAGCGCGGCGGTGAAGGACGTGTCCTGTCGGAACCTCTCCCAGACCGCGCCGATGCCGATTGGATCCGGGATATCGCCCACGATGCCCAGGATCCCGACTGCGCCGAGTTCCTTCCCATCCGAGAGGCGCTGACGAAGGGAGCGACGCGCGAGCTTTTGGAGGAAGCTCTGGACTCCACCAGTCGTCACGTGGATTTCCTGGAAAGACTCCTGGAGCCGCGTCTCCCGGACCTTTCCGCGGAGGCCTTCGAGTCCCTCATGGAGCGCAGATTCCGCCCATGGAGGGAGAACCGCGATGCCTGAAGCCATCGACCTATCCCGGGGGGAAGTGGACCTTTCCCGGCACGGGATCGTGGAAGCGCACGCAGGCACCGGGAAGACTTGGACCATCGTGCGGCGGGTGATCCTGAAGGCCCTGACGCGGCCGGCGGATCGGCTCCACATCCGGGATCTCCTGGTGGTCACCTACACCGACAAGGCGGCCGGCGAACTTCGCACCAGATTGCGCGAAGGACTGGAGGAGGAGCTGGGGCGGACCTCAGACACTTTGCTGCGCGAACATCTCGAGGATTGCATCCGGAACCTGGGGGAAGCCTGGATCGGAACCATCCACGCCACTGGGTTGCGCCTTCTGCGCGCCTATCCCTTCGAATCCTCCCTTCCCTTCCATACCGACCTGGCGGACGACGGCGATGGAATCGACAGCGCCCTCTCGCCCGTGCTGGAAAGGGCCGATGGCCCGTGGTGGACGCGGTCGCAGGAGGCGAGGGAACGCTTGGGACGCGATGGGATGGAGGCGCTGCGGAGGGAAGCGGCCGCCCTCGCCCGCTCCCTGGTGGATCCTTCCGCATTCCACGACCTGCCCGACGCCACCGAGTGCGCGAGCCAGGTCCGATCGCTCGCCCAACGCATGGCGGGGCCGGGCGCGGAACTGGTTCGACGCATCCAATCCCAGCTCCTGCCTCCATTGCGCGGGATACCAGCGGTGCCTCGCGGACGCAGGATCCCGGGGCTGGTCCGGCACTGGGAGGCACTGGACCCCGCCGCGCCTCCGCTGTGCGCCGGGGACCTGTCTCCCAACAAGGGGGGAGATCCCCGCTTCGACATCCTCAGGCCCGAAGAGGCCGAGGCGGACGGAATATGGCACCAAGCCATTTCCCTTTTCCAGGAGTTTCTCGGGGAGCTTGCGCCTCTCCACGGCCATTGGGTGCTTCTGCGGGACCTTCCTCCCGAAGTTCGGGAACGGGCGATGTTCGTGCACGACTGGGCCAAGGCCGCCCTTTCCCGCTGGACGGACCAGAAGCGCGCGGACGCCCTGATTTCCTACGCCGACATTCTCGCACGCCTCGCCGAAGCCCTGGAGGACCCCGGATTCCTGGCCGAGATCCGAGGTCGGATACGTATCGGGATCGTCGACGAGTTCCAGGACACGGGCAGCGCTTCCTGGAGGATTTTCCAGCGGTGGTTCTCCCCCCGGCCCGGACCCGCCGCGAACGGCGTTCTGTTCCTCGTGGGCGATCCCAAGCAGTCCATCTATTCCTTCCAGGGAGCCGACATCGCCACCTACCGGGAGGCGTGCTCGGCGCTGGACCGGGCCGGTGCTCTTCGCTATCTGCTGAGGGACAATTTCCGGTCTCGTCCCGAAGTCGTGGAAGGCGTCAACGAAATCCTCCTGGCCCCGCCGTCCTGGTTCGGGTCCGGCGTCGATTACGCAACCGAGCGAAGGTCCCGCGCCGTGGAACGCGAACCGGTGGTCGAAACCAGTCCCTGGTCGCCTCCCTCCGTTCGAGTCGCCCAGGTGTCCGGGAATGCCGCGTTTGCCCGTGCTTCGTGGGCCGTTCAAGTGGCTCGCGCTATCGCTTCCTGGAATGGCCGCATCGTTCGGATCCCCCGCGGCGATTCCTGGAGCGATCCCCGGCCTCTTTGCTGGGCTGATTTCGCGGTACTGGTCCAGGGGCGCAGACATGTCTCCGCCTTCGCCCAGGCCTTCCGCGAGGGGGGAATCCCCTGGGCACTCTACAAGCAGGAGGGGGTCTTTTCCTCGCGGTCCGCGCACGAATGGAGGGTGGTGCTGGACGCCTTGGGCGAAGGCCCTTCGGCAGAGGAGGCTCGGCGCCTTTCCGCCTTCACGCGCATTTTCGGAATGCCCGTCGGCTCGCGGGACCCCTCCCCAACCGCCCCCGAGGGGGGACCCATGTCGGAGCTGTGGCTGGGCTGGCGCCTGCTCGCCGCTTCGGGCCGTTGGTCGGAACTCCTCCGCGCGATTTCCAATTCGGGATGGACCTCCAGGATCCTCTCGGGATGGGACGCCGATCGCCAGTGGATGGACCACCGCCAGGTCCGGCAATGGGTTTTGGAGTCCCTGCTTTCCGGCGAAGGCCCCGTGCAAGTCGCGAGGCATCTGGGAAGGCTCGCGGAAGGAGAGGAAGTCGAGGCACGCGAGGTCAATCTCCTGCAGCGCGCCACCGAGCGCGAGCGCGTGCAGATCCTGACCATGCACGCGTCCAAGGGGCTCGAATTTCCGGTGGTCTTCCTGGGGCCGGGAGCCTCCATCCAGGGTGGAAGGAATCGCCCTGCTTGGTCTTGGATCTCCCCCCGTGGAGTCCATGTCGGGCCGGGGACCCTCCCCGCACCGCCACAGGTGGAAACCCAACGGATGGAGGAGGATCGGAGGCTCCTCTACGTCGCCTTGACCCGGGCCCAGATCCTGTGCGGACTTCCCGTGGTGCGCGATCGACTTGGGAAACCGGCGGATCTTCTGTCCAAGGCGATTGTCGAACGATTTCCAGGGGGAATCTCGGGAAACCATTCGGGTGTCTGGGAAGCCTTGGAACCGCCGATCCATCGGACTTCCGAGCTGGATGTCCTTGCCGCCCCCCCCATCGCCGTGGTCGCGGACTCCGACTTGGTGGCTCTAGGTCTTCAACGGCGCACCGTGCGCCAGGCTTCGTTCACCGCCTTGGTTCGGGGATCCGGGGGGTACACCCTCGAAGGCCGCGTCGGACGCTCGGAAGAGGCCGCCCCGCGGGAAGATTCCGAAGTGGACGATTCCTGGCTTCCGCGCGGCGCGAAGACCGGCGACGCCCTCCACGAGATCCTGGAGCTTCTCCTTTCTCCCGGGGCGGACGTCTCCTGGATCCTCGACGGCACTTCCGTGCCCGTCCACATGGAGTCCTCCACCCGGGATCTTCTCCGGCACCACGGCCTCGGCAGGGTCCCGGCCGGATCTGTCCTGGACCTGCTGCGACGCGTCTTGTCCCGCCCGCTCTCCCTTCCCGACGGCTCCGGAGCCGTGCGCCTCGCCGAAATTCCCGCCATGGACCGGCGTTGCGAGGTGGAATTCCACCGCGCGGTGGACGGCAGGGGGTTGCCCGTGATGCCCGGTTCCCCTCTTGCCTCGTGGGTTGTGGGACACATCGACCTTCTGTTTCGGCACCTGGGCGCCTGGTACGTGGTGGATTGGAAATCCAACGCCTTGCCTTCGTGGTCGGCGGCGGCGGTGGACGAATCCGTCCGTTCCCACGCCTACGACCTCCAGGCGCGGATCTACGCGCACGCCGTGCGCGACACCCTGCCCGGCGAACGGTTCGGGGGTTGCCTCTGGATCTATCTGCGCGGATTCGCCAAAGCCGGAGGGTCGGCGTTCTGGACCTGCGCCGCGGACCCATCGGAGGATTTCCTGGTCGAGCGCGCCTTGGCGGATTGGCTCCGCCCCCAACCGGGGGCGCAGACATGAACGCCATGGAGCTTTTCGACTCGGCTTGGGGCCAAGATTTGGTCGGGGAAGGGCTGCGACCCCTGGCTCTGCGATTGTGGGGTTCGGGGAGATTGGGACTGTTCGAGATCCGGCAGGCGAGGCTGTTCGGCCAAACCCCCCGGGCGCGGCTTCTTCTCCTTCTGCTCCTCGTTTCCAACCGCTCGGGGGCTCCCCGGGCGACATCCTCCCGGCTGAGACAATTCCTGGAAAATTCGCGGGAGGTGCCGTGGGTCTTGCCGGGCATCCCGGCGGAGGGCGACGGCGATACGGAAGGTGCCGTTTTGCCCGGACTTCTGGCCCTCTGGGACGCGGTGGTCGGCCTCGCTCGCCGCGACCCTTTCGATGTCGCGCCCTGGTGCAAGCGACCAGGCGAGCCGGGGAGCCTGGTGGAGTTCGAGGATGTTCCCGATCCCGAATGGGCGTTCCAGCGCTCCAGTCGCGCCGAGACCGTTCTCGTGGATGCGGTTCTCTCCCGCCTGGCCCTTCCGCTTCGGGAGGCTTCCCCTGTCCGAGCACGCGAAATCCTTGGGCAGATCTTGTCCAACAGTCCCTCGCTCCCCCACCGGCTGCAGGTACGGGCCGTGGCGCTCGCCCTTCGCGCGCCGCTCCTGGTGGTCTCCGGGGGCCCGGGAACGGGAAAGACCGCCGTGGTCGCGCAGATCCTGCGCGCGCTTCGTCGCCTTCTGCGGTTGGCGCCGAGTTCCATCGCGCTCGCCGCGCCCACGGGACGCGCCCAGGCGAGGCTGTCCGAGAGCCTGCGCCAGGCCCTGTCTTTTCTGGAAGGCGATCCCGATCCCGAAAACGTCCTCGACTTCGCCCTGGGGGAATCTCCTGCCGGCACCTTGCACTCCTTGCTGGGGGCGCGGGGAGACGGCACCTTCCGGCACGGTCCGAAGTCTCCCCTGCCGCAGCGCCTGGTGGTGTTGGACGAAGCCTCGATGGTCGACCTGCACCTGTTTTCCGTCCTGTTTTCGGCCCTCTCTCCGGACACCACCCTGGTGCTTTTGGGCGACCGGGACCAGTTGCCCTCCGTGGACACCGGCGCCGTCCTTTCCGACCTGGTCGGAGACCGCGCGGGTGACTTCGTGAGTTCGGAATCGGCCCATTGGCTCGACCAAGCGGCGGAAGGCATCCCGATCCTCGAACCCCTGCCGTTGAAACCGGAATCCCACCCTCTCGCCGATCGATTGGTGCTTCTGGAACGGAGTTTTCGCAGCGTGCCGGAAATCGCCCAGGCAGGTCGCAGGGTTCTTGCTTCCGACTTTTCGTGGTTCGTCGCGCTCCCTCATGCCCGTCTGGCAGATCGGGATCCTCCTGTGGTTTCCTGGCTGTCGGAGGGATTGGACCGGGAACTGGAATTCTGGACATCGCCGTCTGTCGAGGGATTCCGTCGTTGGAAGGCGCTCGGGTTCGACATTTCCGGCCTTCGATCTCTGCTGGAACGCCGGAGGATCCTCTGCTCCCTCCACGGTGGCGGGTCTGGTCGCGTGGCCTTGAACGAACGGGTGGATTCCGCGCTCCGGAGGCATTTGGCACCCGACTCCCGCGGCTACTACCCAGGTCGGCAGGTGATCCTGGGCCGCAACCATCCGGAACTCGGTCTGCGCAACGGAGATCTGGGAGTGGTGGTGGCCCGCGAAGGTCGACTGCACGCGGCTTTCGCCGCAGGCTCCGGGATCCGCTGGGTCGACATCGCCTCGATTTCCGAACTCGAGCCCGCTTGGGCGCTCACCGTCCACAAGGCGCAGGGTTCGGAGTTCGAAGAAATCCTGTTCGTCCTGCCGGAAGTCGACACCCCGATCCTGGACCGGCCCATCGTCTACACGGCGATCACCCGTGCCCGTCGTCTGGTTCGGCTGCAAGGAGATCCGGCCCTTCTCGGACGAGCGCTGGTCCGAGTCCCCGACCGCCCATCCCGCCTGCGCCGGGTGCTCGGGCTATAGGTTCTTTTCCAGGAAAAGGGCCTTGCCCGCCGCCGGATCCAGTTGGTACCCCGCGAACCCGAATCGGGCGTAGACTTGCCGGGCACGCCCGTTGTTCTCCAGGACTTCCAGCGTGATCTTGCAGCACCCGCGGCGCGTGGCTTCCCTCTCCAGGGAGTCCAACAGCGCCAGGGCCACGCGGCGTCCGCGAAACGCGGGCCTCACCACGAAATCGTGGAGATTCAGGAGAGGTCGGGCCCGGAAGGTGGAATAGCCTTCGAACGCGACCGCGAGTCCCGCGGCCATTCCGTCCAGGCGAGCCAGCAGCACCACCGCTCCCGGTCTGGCCGAAAGGTCGCCCGGAAGACGGGATTTGACATCATCGGCGAGGGGCATTCCACCGCCCATGAGGTCGCGCGCGTATCCGTCCAGGAGAGCCAGGACATCTTCGGCATCGATGGGGTCGGCGAGGTTGGCGCGCCGGACCAGAACTGCGTCTCCGGTCATCCGTTCCCCCGGCCTACCGGTCCCAGTCGGAAAGCGATGCGCCCACCAGGGACACCTGGGCGATATCCAGTTTTCCCGAGGAGGATGTCTGGAAAAACATCTGTCGCACGTGCCGGGGCACGGAGCTCCAGGCCTGTCCCGGGTTGGAAAGCGAACCAACTGGAATGTCCACGGTCGTCCATGCGGTGTCCATGGCCAGATTTGCCGTCCAGGGCCGCGTGGTGTCCGGCAACTCCTCGACCAAGGCGAAGGTCCATGTCCCGTTGCCCCGATACCTGATCCTCACCGACTGCAGATGGGACAGTTCCGGCAACACCCCATGGGCGGATCCGAGATCCAGACCGGCATCGGCCCAGGGATTCGCGATTCCGGAGAGGTTCACGGGAAACGAAATCCAGCGGATCACCCCGTCGCCGG
>CAYXXL010000069.1:0-11563 GCA_964469025.1 uncultured Fibrobacteria bacterium | reverse complement strand
CCTTCGGCCTCGTCCAGGAACAGGTCCAGGCCGAGCACAGCCATGTGGTCGCGCAGGCGATTCTGGAGATCCAACAGGTCGCCCCAGAGCGCCAAGTCGTCGTCGCGGTGGATCACGCCTTTGAGCAGCCGCACCGCCACGACCGGCAGCCGATTCGATCGGGGTGGGGTGGATTCCGTGTGAGTCATGATTCCGTTCCTCGGGAAAACAGCACCCTGGGCACCCGTGCGGTGCGCACTCGCTCCTCGCCGACGGGTCCCGGTACGGCCCAGGCGAGGTCGTCGAATTCGCCGTCCACCACCACCGCACGGAACCGGTCTTCGCCCAACTGCAGGTAGGTCACGACCTCGGCGAGACCTCGCTCCAGTGGATATGCCTCGACCACCTGCGCGAGGGTGGACTGCCCGCGTGCCTGCAGACAACGACGCACCCGACCCGCCAGCTCTTCGCGATCCACTTCCTCGCGCCCGTACAGCGCCGACGCGTCGATGTCGCCGTCGCCTTGGGCCAATACGAGGTCCTCCAGGCGCACTTTCGCGGTTGGCGTGTGCAGCGGCAGCTCCATGGGGAGCACGATGTCGGCGCCCATCTCGTCGACCTTCATGAATTCGCCTCCGGGAATCGCGTCACGCACCCCCAGGGCGTGGGCTTCGATCCCGTGGAGGATTTCCATGATTCTGCGGTTCTCGAACCAGGCCTTGTCGTCCAGGAACCTCCGCAATTGCTGCGAGAGCTGGGCCACGGTATGCTGGGCATGATCCCCCGCTTCGAGCCAGTCATAGTGGATGCGTCGCAAACGCGGATCGGGTTCGGTGGCGACGATGGCCGGCAGTTCCATGAGGCGGTCGAGCTGATCGCCCAGTTCCTCCTGGCGACGCGGCGAGAGCAGGAACTCCCAGAAGGCCCGGAAACTGCGCCCCTGGTCGGAGTCGGCGATGGCGTCGCGCTCGCCCAGGATGGAGTCCAGCAGCGCGCCCTTGCCCTGGTCCCACAGGGCGATCCGTTCGCGGGTGGCGCGATCCAGGAGGCGAAAATTGTCTTCCACTTCGCGGAAGTCCGAGAGAAGCTCTCGCGCCGATCGCTCCAATTGCTGGAACCCGTCGCGCAGCGAGGTGTCGTCGAGAAGTCCGAGGTCTCCGGACTGCACCCGCGCGATTTCGGCGTCGATATCGGCACGCTTGCGGTGCAGGTCGGCCAGGCGCTTTTCCGGATCGGCCTGGCTGCCTTCGCTCAGGCGACGTACCAGCTCGAAGATCGACAAGAGCCTGGATTCGGTGCCGATGAAGGGCCTCTCCCCGAGCGATTCCAGCCACGCGATCGCCTTCTCCGTGGCGGGTGTGATGTCGAAGCGAGGCTCGTCTTCGCCTCGCACGTAGAAGCGCCGCAACCACCCCTTGTCCGGGCTCGCCCATTCCTCCAAGTAGTCCTTGGCGGACCTGGGAAAGCTCTCCGAGCCCAGGCGCTCCCGCAAGGCGTACAGCTCGTCGTCCAGCCTCTCCACCAGATCGGCCTGCAGGATGGTCCGCACGTTGGAGGCCAGGAATGCCCGCTGCAGGAAGCTCGCCACCAGCGGGGCGTGGTCGGACCTCAGCAACCGCCAGCCGGGGTGGCGCTTGCGCAGGATTTCGAGGGTGGACAGGTCGAGGGTCATTGACTGGGCTCAATGTAGGTGCTGGATCGCTCGCCGGTCCTCACGCCGCATCCACACGTCAGCCCTCGGGCGTTGGTGCCTCCGCCGCCAGGAGCATGTTGGGCTCCGACATGCGCATACCTTCATCGGTCTGCGGGTAGATCGGGCTGGGCACCTCGGGATAGGCGCGGTAGACGTGGAGGAAGACGTCGGTGGCCAACCGCTCGACCTCCTCGATTCCGAAAGCATCCGGGAGGCCCCTGGAATCGGCGTAGAGGAAGCTTCGTGTCGTAAATCCTATTGAGGTCCATCTCGCCGGAGCTTACCCAATGTGACCTGCACCAGTCCAATATTCCGGATTTGATTTGCTTGGTGTGCCTCCAGAACGGAACTTGACACACTCGCCCGGTCGGATTTGCCGCCACTTCACCCCGCACCCCCGCCAACAACCGATCGGCCCTGTGCTCCCGCCTTCCACAACGCTTGCTCCCGCCAGTTCGCGGGCACGCCCATGGAGCGGAGCATCCAGGCGTCGGCCTGGGCGAGCAGCGCGCCGAAACCTTGGCGCAGGCTGTTGCCAGAACGGATTCTGTCTGACCAATAGAGAAGGATGGTGAGGGTGGTCCAGACGCGCTCATCGTCCGGCCAGGGATCGACCCAGGGGCCTTGCGCCTTGCGCGGGAACATGGGGCGCACGCGGATCACGCGATTCCACAGGCGACCGTGGTGGGCGCAGATGTTCCGGACCACGTTCAGGTGGCGCACCCAACTGGCCAGCACCGAGGTGGCACCGCGCGGAAACCCGAAGAACTCCACAAGATCGTCCTTGGCCCCAAGATCGTTCCGGAGGTTCTCCAGAAACTTCGAGACCTGCCCCAGCGATCCGGTCTCGAAGATCTTCCAGGCCGGAGGTCCGACCGACGCATCTTAGACCGCCTTGTGATGCTTGGCGAATTCGTCGTGGGACCGTTCCCACTCCTGCCGCAATTTATCCAGGTCGGCGGCCAGGTTCGAAGCACTCCGGAAGTTCCGCGGGTCTTCGTACCAGTTGGCTCCTTGCGCCAGCGACATGTGCAACACCAGCTGCGTGCGCAGGGCGATCTCGATGTCTTCCATCGCCCCCAGGACCGCCAACCGCAACGCGTGATCGAACTCGTAGATGGCCTGGATCCGCTCCCAGGTGATGCCGGGATGGAACGGATGCGCCGGGTTGGCGTTGTCCTGGAACGGATAGGTGAAGCCCCGCAAGCGATAGAAGCTGACGCGAACCAGGAACACCCGCAAGGCCTGCTTGTCTTGGACTTGCAGGCCGCGAGCCACCAGGAGATCGACTTGGTCGGCCAGGCTCGTGGCCGGTTTGGAGTAGGGGATGCTCATCGAGACGATCCGCGCCATTCCAAAGGGGCCAAGAAAAGAGAACCCCCCAAAGTGTGCTTCCGTGGAGAGGCATGGGGGGTCTTGTTGGAGCGAGTATAGGATTCCGCGCGCGCGCTGGCAACGGAGGGAAGCCAGCCGTCGCTGCACTCGTAGCCTGCCCACAGGCGCTTTTCGATCGCTTCGATGTGCTCAAGCTGGGACAATTGCGGCTCCTGTCGAATGCGCGTCGGACCGTTGCAAAATTAGTCCCACATGCGCCAGGGACCGAAGCCCGCAGGGCCGGGCCGCCCCTGGCGGCCCGGTGCACGAGGGCCCGACCGCCGTTCCCGGCGGGGGCGCCCAAGGTCCGTCCGCCTTTCGAGACAGGCCTCCCTTCGACGGAGCTCAGGGCAGGTCGGCCTTCCTCAGGACGAACGGCCTTCTCTACTTGATCCTCTCCCTCAGGTACCCTTCCACCTGGCTGATGTCCACCCGGTCCTGCGTCATCTTGTCGCGTTCGCGGATGGTGACGGTGTCCTGCTTGTCCGCTTCCCCTTGGCCCACCGTGTCGAAGTCGACCGTGACGCAAAACGGAGTGCCGATCTCGTCCTGGCGGCGGTAGCGCTTGCCCACGGCCTGGGTCTCGTCGTATTCCACCGGAAAGCCGTCCAACAGGTCGCGGTACAATCGCCTGGCGACCTCGGACTGCTCGGGCTTCTTGTAGAGCGGGAGCACCGCGGCCTTGACCGGGGCCACGCGCGGAGAAAAGCGGAGCACGGTGCGGTCTTCGCCGTTCTCCAGGCGTTCCAGGTCGTAGGCGTCGCACAGCGTCATGAGGGCCAGGCGGTCGGCGCCCAGCGCCGGCTCCACCACCCAGGGGACGTATCGTTCGTTGGTCACCTTGTCGTGGTAGCGCATGTCCTGGCCGGAGTGCTCGGCGTGCTGCTTGAGGTCGTAGTCCGTGCGGCACGCGATGCCCCACAGCTCGCCCCACCCGAACGGGAACTCGTACTCGATGTCGCAGGTCCCGGAGCTGTAGAAGGAAAGCTCCGCCTTCTCGTGCTCGCGCAGACGTAATTTGTCCGAGCCGATCCCGACCACCGAGGTCAGGAAATCCATGCAGTAGCCCTTCCAGTGCGCGTACCAGCGGGCGTCGTCGCCCGGATTGCAGAAAAATTCCAGTTCCATCTGCGCGAATTCGCGGGTTCGGAATGTGAAGTTGCCGGGGGTGATTTCGTTCCGGAAACTTTTCCCGATCTGCCCCACGCCGAAGGGCACCTTCACGCGGGCCCCTTCCACGATGCTCTTGAAGTCCACGAAGATGCCCTGGGCCGTTTCGGGGCGCAGGTACACCTCCGCGCCGGCTCCTTCCACCACTCCCTGCTCCGTCTTGAACATGAGGTTGAAGGCGCGAGGTTCGGTCCAATCGAGCTTCCCGCAGGATGGGCAGGCGATCTTGTTCTCGTTGACCAGCGCGAACAGCTCGGCGTTGGACTTCCCAGCCACGGCGCTGGAGCCCAGCACGGCCTCCACCAGGTGGTCGGCGCGCTCGCGGGAACGGCACTTCTTGCAGTCCATGAGCGGATCGGAGAAGCTCTTCAGGTGGCCCGACGCCTCCCACACCTTGGTGTTCAAAAGGATTCCCGAATCCAGTCCCACCACATCCTCGCGCCGGGTGACGAAATGCTTCCACCACAGGTCCTTGAGGTTCCGCTTGAGCTCCACGCCGTAGGGGCCGTAGTCCCACGTGTTGGCGAGACCGCCGTAGATCTCCGAGCCCGGGAACACGAAGCCGCGGCGCTTGGAGAGGGAGACGATGTCCTTGAGGTCGGTGAGCTTGGTCATTTTCGAGTCGTCGCGTCCGCCGCAGCGGATCGCGCCTTTCCTGTTCGTCCGGGCGTCCGGCTGGATGTCGGTCCGGTTCGTTCGAAGCCCGGGAAAGGTAGATCGACTCCTCTTCCGTACCGGTTTTGGAGGGAATCGACGCGCGTCCGAGGATCCGAATGCCAGTACCTTGATGGTCGTCTTCTCTCCAAGGACGGTCCGGACCCATGCCGAATACAATCACCGACCCGAGTGCGCGCTCCTCCCTGTCGTTCAGGATCCTGCTCCTGACTCCGAAGGCCGAGCGCCGTTGGGGCACGATGACCGCGGGGCAGATGCTTCGACACGTCGCGGTCGGCATGGAACAGGGGCTCGGACGATGCCCGGATCCGGATGCCAGCAATCTCCTGATGCGCACCGCGGTGAAGGGCCTGGTCTTGCGCGTCCTCCCGAAATTTCCACGTGGTTTGCCGACCTCGAAGGCGATGAGCCAGACGGGAATCGTCGCCGATCCCGCCGAATTCGATGCCAGCCGGGACGAGGTTCTTGCGCTCCTCGAAGAATGCGGAGCGTGGCCCCCCGACCGCTCCATGCCGAACCACCCCGCGTTCGGTCCCTTGAACCATGTCGAGCGGGGGATCCTGACCTGGAAGCATCTGGACCACCACCTGAGGCAGTTCGGGGTCTGAAACCGGTTCCTTCCGCCTCCCTCAAGGCCCCCGAAGGAACAGCACGGCCACCCAAACCCATGTGAGGACGCAGGGTGCCAGCGCCAGCGTCCCCCAGCGCGCCGGACGCGGTCGGACCGCCACGGCCCAGAGCACGACGAACGCGGGAAGGAGATGGAATAGGAGGCGGGCCTCGCTCTCCAAGTACTCGAGGGAATAGGGAACCATGGCGGCGATGCCCAGGAGGATCGCGGCCCCTGGAAGCCAGGTGGAGGGATCGCGAACCCGTTTCCAGCGCACGACTAGCGGAGCGAGCCATGCCGCCGAAGCCAGCGCGAACAAGGTCCGTGGAACGGGGTGGACCATCCAATCCATGTCCAGGGGAAACCAGAGGCTGGTGGAGAAGTAGAGCAGGAGCATCTTCAGCAACTGGGTGTTCCCCAAGGTGCCGAGGGCCGAACCAGGCATGCCGTGGCCCACCTCCAGGGCCATCCAGCTTCCATAGACATGGTGGTTGCGAAGGTACCAGGGGAAGGCCGCCAAAAGGCCGGTGCCGACGGCCAGGGCGGCTTGGAACAGCCTTCGGGGCCGGAATCCGTCCGCGGCGAAAGGGGGGAGCGCCGCCAAGAGGGGAAGCGGAAGCATGGTCAGGCCGGAACTCTTGGAAAGCATCAGTCCGGCGGCCAGCGGGGCCAGCGGCCAGGGACTCCCACCACGGGCGAAATCCGTCGTCCGCAGGAGGAACAAGGCGCCCAGGAGCCAGAAGAGGGGATCGTTGCTCACCAGCGCGCCCTGGTAGCAGAACCCCGGATGGAGAGCCAGGAGCCAGGCGGCCCAGTCTTCGGCGCCGGGAGCGATCCGGCGGACCAGGAGCCAGGCGAAGAAGATCGTGGCCGCGCCGAAAAGCGCGTCCAGGATCCGCGCGAAGAGCCAGCCCATGCCCGGTCGCACCGCTTCGCCCAGCCTCCAGGCGGGGACCATGGCGATGTAGGCCAGAGGGGGCTGGTAGTACTCGAAGTCTCCCCTGGCGAAGGCTCCGGGGACCGTGACGGAATTCGTCTGGACGGGAAACGAACCTTCCAGCGCGAGATGGCGGACGCAGTTGAGGTGCGCGCGCTCGTCGTTGTACCAGGAAATCCCCCCGGACCGCGACTCGAAACGGGTGGGCACGTCGAAGGCGAGGAAGACGCGCAAGGCCAGGGCGACCAGGAGGGCTGTGGCCAGAGAGAGTGTCCGCTTCATGGGACCCCAAATCTTAGCCATCCACGAGCGCCGTGCCGGGGGGCCGTGGGAAGCGAATCCTCCCGGAAGTTGCCGGAAGCGGGACCGGAGTTGCTTATTGGAAGGACCATGGAAGACGCGAAGCGCTATTGGAGCAAGGGCCTGGAGGACGTCCCCGCCTATGTCCCCGGTGAGCAGCCCCGGGGCGAGGGTTGGATCAAGCTCAACACCAACGAGAACCCCTACGGCCCCAGTCCGAAGGCGCTGGAGGCCGCGCGGGAGGCCCTGGGGGATCGGTTGCGCCGGTATCCGGAGCCTTCGGGCAGGGTGGTCCGGGACGCGGTCTCCGATGTCTACGGGGTGGACGCCCGCGACGTCTTCACCGGCAACGGTTCCGACGAGATCCTGGCCTTCGCCTTTCGGGCCTTCTTCGACCAAGGCTCCCCCATCCTGTTTCCGGATGTCACCTATTCGTTCTATCCCATCTGGGCGCGCGCCTTCTCGCTGCCGTTTCGCACCGTCCCCCTGCGCGAGGATTTCTCCCTGGACCCCGAGGACTACGTCGGCGACGTGGGCGGGATCATCTTCCCCAACCCGAACGCACCCACGGCCCGAGCCCTGGAGCTGGGAGCCGTGGAACGCATCCTGTCACGGAACCCCGCCCGCCTGGTGCTGGTGGACGAGGCGTACATCGATTTCGGCGGCCGGACCGCGGTGCCTCTCACCAAGCGCTTCCCCAATCTCCTCGTGGTCCACACCCTTTCCAAGTCGCGCTCGCTGGCTGGCCTGCGCGCCGCCTTCGCGGTGGGAAGCCCCGGACTCGTGGCGGCCCTGGAACGGGTGCGCGACTGGTACAATTCCTACACCTTGGACAGCATCGCCCAGGCCGCCGCCGCCGCCGCCATCCGCGACGTCGAATGGACTGGGGGAATTTCGCGGAAGATCCAATCCACTCGCGACAGGTTCGCCGCCGAACTCTCGCTCCAAGGCTGGTCCGTGGTGCCCTCGAGCGCCAATTTCGTCTTCGCCGCGCACCCCCGGCTGTCTTCCACGGAACTCCAGGCCTCCCTGCGCGAGCGACGGATCCTGGTGCGCGCCTTTTCCGGCCCTCGCCTGGAACGGCACGCGCGCATCAGCATCGGGACGGACGCGGAGATGGACGAAGTCGCGAAGGTCGTCCGGTCGCTTTGAGGAAGAAGCGGGAAGACTAGGCGGGAAGGAGAGCGGACACCAGCGCCTGCACGGTCTTGCCGTCGGCGCGGCCCTTGACCTGGGGCATCACCAGCGAAAGGACCTTGCCCTTGTCCTTCGCCGATGCCGCACCGGTCTGGGCGACCGCGGCGCGGACGATCGCGTCCAACTCCTCCGGATCGAGTTGGGCCGGCTGGTACACCCGGAAAAGCTCCGCCTGCATCCGCTCGCGCTCGGCGAGCTCGGGACGACCGCCGGCATCCATCTGGGAAGCGGCGTCCTCGCGTTGCTTGATGGCCTTGGTCACGGCCGCCACGCAATCTTCGTCGGTCGGTTCCCTTCGCCCGGCGTCGATGGTGATCTTCTTGATGTCGGAGGAGAGGGTGCGCAGCGCCAGGAGCTTCTCCGAGTCGCGAGCCTTCATCGCATCCTTGATGTCCTCCTGCAACTTCAGGAAGACCGGCATCTCAGAAGCCCCGGTTGCGCGCGGAGTTTTCCTTCACGGCCTTGCGCTTGGCCGCGTTCTCGCGACGCTTGCGGCTTTCCGAGGGCTTTTCGTAGTACTGGCCCTTCTTGACGTCCGAGATGATGCCGGTCTTCTCGCAGGTCTTGGTGAAGCGGCGCAGGGCTTTCTCGAACGATTCGTTGGCTCGGACGATGACGCCGGTCATGGGTTTCTCCTGAAACTGTTGAGAGGATTGGGAAAAATGCCTTCTCCAACGCCAAAAGGGAAGGGGTGGGGACGCAAGATCTCGCGTCCCTACCCCCGGGGAACTTCCACCAGGGCGTCCGATGCCTCTTCCCGGACGGGATAGGACACCAGGGCAGCACCTTGGCAGGGCCCGAAAACGCACAGGCCGTCCTCGGGCCGGTAGAGGGCGCCGTGGACCTTGCACTGGATCATCTTCGCGTCCTCGTTCCAGAATTCGGCGTCGTCCATGTCCAGGGGACACGGCCAATGCCGGCAGCGGTTGCGGAACGCCCGCAATCCGTCGGAGGTGCGGATCACGAAACCCTGCTCGTCGGAATCCGGAAGATCGAAGGTCTTCGCCTCGCCAAGTCCCAGAAGCAAGGCTTCCGGCACGCGAATGGTGGTAGAATCGGGCATCATGGGACGTACCTGCCAGGAGTATCTTTCGAATCAAGATTCAAAATTCCCGGCTGAAGCGGCCGGAAAATCCGGGAGATCGCGTCGGTGGCGCTGAAACTTGGCGAAATGATGGTGGACAGCGGGCTGATCTCCAAGGAGCAGCTTCTTTCCGCCCTCAAGAGCCAGAAGTCCTCCGGCGGGAAGCTCGGCGAGAACTTGGTGAAGGTGGGGGCGGTCCTGGACGAGGAGGAGATCGCCTCCTTCGTCGCCAAGCAGATGAACCTCGGACGGATCACCCTGCCGGACATCGACCTGGAAGAAAGCACCGTGAGGCTGATCCCCCAGGACCTCGCCATGAAATACACCGTGATCGCCGTGAGCCGCACCAACAAGGTCCTGACGGTCGCGACTTCGGATCCCCGCAACGTGTACGTCCTGGACGCGATCAAGTTCATCACCGGCTGCACCGTGAAGCCCGTGGTCGCCCCCGAAAGCCAGATCCGCGCCTGCCTGGAGAAGTACTACCAGGCCTCCATGCAGAAGGAGATGGCCGACATCCTGGGCGCCGTCGGCGACGACATGGAGATCGTGCGGGACACCAACGAGGACGCCGAGGCTGCCAACGCCCTCGCCGCCGTGGACGACGCCCCGCTGGTCAAGCTGGTCAACAAGCTCCTGATGGACGCCATCCGGATGCGCGCCTCCGACATCCACGTCGAGATCTACGAGAAGGTGATGCGCGTCCGGTACCGCGTGGACGGCACGCTGCGCGAGATCAGCTCGCTGCCCTTCCGACTGCGCCACGCCATCGTTTCGCGCCTGAAGATCATGTCCAGCCTGGACATCTCCGAACGCCGCCTTCCCCAGGACGGTCGGATCAAGCTCAAGACCCCGCAGGGGAAGACGGTGGATCTGCGCGTGAACACCTTGCCTTGCATCTTCGGGGAGAAGGTGGTCATGCGCATCCTGGACTCCGGGAACCTCCAGCTGGACCTCGCCAAGCTGGGTCTGCACGAGAAGGGGCTGCGCGACCTCCAGGAGGCCATCGACGCGCCCTTCGGGATGATCCTGGTCACGGGCCCCACGGGATCGGGGAAGTCGACGACCCTCTACTCCGCCATCTCCACCATCAACGACGTCGGAGTGAACATCATGACCGCGGAGGATCCGGTGGAATACAACCTCCACGGGATCAACCAGGTCCAGGTGCACGCCGAGATCGGGCTCACCTTCGCCTCCGCTCTGCGCGCGTTCCTCCGGCAGGACCCGGACGTCATCATGGTGGGCGAGATGCGCGACCTGGAAACCGCCGAGATCGGGGTCAAGGCGGCCCTCACCGGCCATCTCGTGCTATCCACGCTGCACACCAACGACGCACCGAGCACCATCAACCGCCTGATCGACATGGGGATCGAGCCCTTCCTGGTCGCCAGTTCCTGTCGTCTGATCATCGCCCAACGGCTCGTGCGCAGGATCTGTCCTGACTGCAGGATGTCCGACGACGAGAGCAAGAGCCCCGCGCTGCAGCGGCTGCTGCGCATCGACGACGAGCTCTTCGGGAGGCTGAAGCTGTACAAGGGCCGGGGTTGCGACAACTGCCTCGGCTCGGGATACAAGGGACGGCAGGGCGTCTACGAGATCATGCCCATAAGCACCGCCATCAAGCAGCTGATCGTGGATCGTTCCAGCGTGGAGGAGATCCGCCAGGCCGCCATCGGCGACGGGGTCCTGACCTTGCGATCCGCGGCCCTGAAGCTCCTGGAGGAGGGGGTCACCACCGCCCAGGAAGTGATCCGTTCCACAGACACCTGATCCAGTCGCGGAGACTCAATGGTCAACGTACTCGAGCTCATCACGAAAATGATCGAATGGAGGGCTTCGGACCTCCACATCACGGTGAACTCCCCTCCCATGCTCCGGGTGGACGGATCGCTGCGACCCTACGACAACCATCCGCTCACTCCGGAGGAGGCCCAGCAGGTCTGCTACAGCGTGATGAAGGAGGAGCAGAAGAAGAAGTTCGAGGACTTCGACCTCGACAAGGAGCGCGGACGCCAGGTGGACTTCTCCTTCGGGATCCGCCACCAGATGGCCGACGGTCGGCCCTTCGAGGCGCGCTTCCGGGCCAACGTCTTCATGCAGCGGGGCAACACCTCCATGGTGATGCGCCACATCCCCACGGAGATCCGCGGCATCGAGGACCTGGGACTGCCCAAGGTGGTCAACGAGTTCTGCGACCGGGCGCGAGGCCTGGTGCTGGTGACGGGTCCCACGGGTTCCGGAAAATCCACCTCCCTGGCCGCCATGGTCGACAAGATCAACGTCGAGCGGGCCGAGCACATCCTCACCATCGAGGACCCGATCGAATTCGTGCACCGCCACAAGAAGTGCATCGTCAACCAGCGGGAGGTGTACTCGGACACGGCGAGCTTCACGCAGGCGCTGAAAGTGGCGCTCCGCCAGGATCCGGACGTCGTGCTGGTGGGAGAGATGCGCGACCGCGAGACCGTCGAGATCGGGCTGCAGATCGCCGAGACGGGCCACCTCACCTTCGCGACGCTGCACACGAACTCGGCGGCGCAG
>CAYXXL010000068.1:5502-11707 GCA_964469025.1 uncultured Fibrobacteria bacterium | reverse complement strand
TTCGACGCGCCGCACTCCGAAGTAGGAGAAACCGGTCTTCATGGGCCGAGAAGTCTAGTTTGTGACGAGATGCTTCGCGTCGTCCTGGTCCAGCCGGAGATCGCGCCCAATACCGGCAACGTGGCGCGCCTGTGCGTTTGCAACGGAATCCAGCTCCATCTGGTCCATCCTCTGGGGTTCAAGATCCTGGATCGGACGCTCCGACGGGCGGGGATGGACTATTGGCAGCACCTGGACCTGGTGGAGCACAATGATCTGGACGGATTCCTGGGAAGCCTCCCCGATGGCGCCCGGATGCGGTGGTTTTCCACCAAGTCGGAGGCATCCCATTGGGATGTCGACTACAAGGACGGGGACTGGCTCGTCTTCGGCTCCGAATCCCGCGGACTGCCCGACCGGTTGCGACTCTACCACCCCGACGGGTGGGTGAGGATTTCCATGGAGGGGCCCTTCGTGCGATCGCTCAACCTCAGTTCCTCGGTGGCCGTAGGGGTCTACGAGGCTCTGCGCCAGGTCCGTCTGCTTCCCCGCGGAGATGTTCCATGATCGCGTTGCTGCTTGGTCTGGTCCTGGTCGGGTCGGTCTTCGCCGCCACCCCTCCTTCCGGGGCCTTGCGCCCGGTGGAGGTCCAGGACCTCCTTCTGGTGAAGCGCACCCCCCGCTGGTACAACGAAGTCTGGAGCTGGCAGTTCCTGTTCGACAATGGAACCCAGGCGACCCTCAACTACACCTGGGCACGGCTGGGTTTCAAGGACCCGGTTTGCGGTGCGGATCTCGCCTTCGCGGGATTCGAGGGGCGCAATTATTCCGTGGGTAGGGAGTATCCCCAGGATCGGTTCCGCCAGTGGTCTTCCCCGTTCCGGATCCAGATCCATCCGGAGATGTCCGCACAGGGGTTTCCTCCGGCCTCCCACCACGTCCACTTCGAGACGAACAAGAACCAGGGGTTCTACCTGGACATGGATTTCTCCCACATGGTTCCCGGAGTGGTGTGGGGCGATGGGACGTGGATCGTGGGCGACGACAACCTGACCATCGTGCTCGCCATTCCCTCGGCGAGGGTCAAGGGCCGGATCGCGGTGGGCCAGGACACCATCGACGTGGAGGGGTGGGCTGTCCTGGAGCATGTCCGCCAGACCGCGCTGCTGGCCGACATCTTCACCAGCAGCATACGCGCCTTTTCCCCGGGAATCGAGCCTGCCTATCTGAACGTGTTCCGGGAAAAGGCCGGGGACTGGACGGGATTCGGCGTGGAGTGGACACCTTCGGGTCCGCACCTCGTGGCCCCTGGGCGGGTCTTCGTGCAGGAAGGCGGCGATCAGCCACCGCAAACGTTTTCCGTCACGTCGACCGACGGCAGGAGGCTGGCCTTCCGGAGGACGTCCGTGGCCCAGTCCGGATCCCTCCTCGACGGGATGGAGGGGATGACCCGGTGGATGGTCAAGCAATTCGTGGGCAATGTCGTGCTGCAAAGGGGATTGCTGGACAAGCCCAATTCCTTCTACCAGGCCACGTCCGTGCGGTGAGGGCCGGCGAATCCGCTGGGCGGTTCCAAAATGGCCTCACGGACAGGAGAAAGGCTTCCCTCCAAGGCGTTCCAAGGTGGCCGTACTGCTGCGCCCGTCGAGAAGAGGCACGAGGACAAGCCGACCTCCCCAGGATTGGACCTCCTCGCGTCCCACCACCTGGTCGGCGCGGTAGTCCGCACCCTTGGCCAGGATGTCGGGTCGCAACGCGCGGATCAATTCCAACGGAGTTTCCTCGCCGAACAGCACCACGGCATCTACGCTGGACAGGGCCGCCAGCACGGTGGCCCGGTCCTCTTCGCGATTCACCGGGCGGGAGGGACCTTTCAGGCGCCTCGTGGATTCGTCCGTGTTCAGGCCCACCAACAGGCGGGAGCCTTCGCTCCTCGCGCGCTCCAGGTAGGTGACGTGCCCCGCGTGCAGGACGTCGAAGCAGCCGTTGGTGAAAACCACGGCCTCGCCGCCGGCCTTCCAGGAATCGACCAGTTCGCGGGCACGGACCCAGGAGGGACAGATCTTGTCGAGAAAGGATGGCTGCTCCCGCGAGAGCGCCTTCTCCAGGTCGCGGACTTCCACGGGTGCGGTTCCGAGCCGACCCACCACGAGTCCGCCGGCGAGATTGGAGAGCCGCACGGCTTCCGCGAGATCCATCCCGCCGCACAGTCCCGCCGCCAGCACCGCGATCACCGTGTCTCCGGCACCGGTGACGTCGAAGACTTCCCGGGCGGAGGCGGGTACGTCGAGATGGGATGTGGGGGTGACCAGGGTCATGCCCTCTTCGCTGCGTGTGACCACGATGTGGTCCAGTTCCAGCCATTCCAGGACCTTCCTCGCGGCTTCCGGAAGCGGCGACCCGTGGGCCCCAGCGGCCCGGGCGAGAACGGCGAATTCGCCGCGGTTGGGCGTGAGGCAGGTGGCCCCCCGGTACTTTTCCATGTCGGATCCCTTGGGATCCACCAGCACCGGGATCCCGAGCTTCCGGCAAGCGGCGATGACCGATCGGCAAAAGGCGGGGGAAAGGACCCCCTTGTCGTAGTCGGAGAGCAGGACGGCCGAAAATCCGTCTGTTCCGAGCGATTCCAGTACGGATTGCTCCAGGGTGGAAGCATCCGCCAAATCCAGCGGGGAACCGAGTTCGCTGTCGATGCGGAGCATCTGCTGGTGCCCGCCGATCAGACGGGTCTTGACGATGGTGGGGCGATCCGCGACCCGGACCACGGACTCTGCCCCGATCCCCTCGCGAGCGAGTTCCCCGAGGACGATCCCGCCATCGGAATCCTGACCCAGCGCCGCTCCCAACTCGACCCGACAACCCAGGTGGGCCAGGTTGCGCGCGACGTTTCCGGCGCCACCGGCGGCCTCGGTTTGGCTGGAAAACCGCAGCACCGGTACCGGTGCCTCGGGAGAGATGCGGTGCACCTCCCCGAAGATGTGGCGATCCAACATCAGGTCGCCCAGGACCAGGATGCGCGGATGTCCGAAGCCCCTGCCCAGGGCTTCCAATGCCTTGCTTGGATGTTCGAGGCTCATCGGTACCAACCTCCCGTGCGCTCCAGCAGGGTCGCGTAGCTTTCGATTCCCTCTTCCAGGGACAGGAACGCGCCGTCGTAGCCGGCGGTACGAAGCTGGTGCAGGTCCGCCCTCGTGAAGGCCTGGTACTTTCCTTCCAGGTGCTGGGGAAAGGGGATTTCCTCCAGCTTTGCTCCCGGAAACCGACCCACCAGGATGCGTCCCACCTCCAGGAAGGAACGGTCCTTTCCTGTGCCCACGTTGTAGATCCAGAATCCCCGCGCCGAACCCAGGAGCCACAGGTTCACCGCGACGCAGTCGTCCACGTGCACGAAGTCGCGCCGGAAATTTTCGCTTCCCGCGAAGAGGCGGACCGCGCCGGTTTCCGAAAGCTGTCTGTGGAACCGGAACACGGGGCTCACCATGTCCTTCTTGTGGTTCTCCTGCGGTCCGTAGACGTTGAAGTACCGAAGCCCCGCGACGGGCGCGCGGAAGCCTCCGGAATGCCGGCGCGCCCACTGGTCGAAGGCGAACTTGCTCCAGGCGTAGCCGTTGATGGGCCATTCGCAGGAGACCATTTCCGAGAAGCCGTCGGTCCCTTCCCCGTACACCGCTGCGGAGGAGGCGTAGAAGAAGGGGACGTTTTCCGCCTGGCACCAGAGACAGAGATCGCGGGTGGTCTCGTAGTTGTTCCGCAGGAGGTATCGGCCGTCGGTCTCCGTTGTCGCCGAGCAGGCGCCTTGGTGGAACACGGCTTCCAATCGGGCTCCGCGGAGCTTTTCCAGCAGGACGGGCAGATCCTCCTTGTCCGCGATGTCGGAGAAACCCAAGCGGTTGAGATTGCGGTGCTTGTCGACGTTCGCGAGGTTGTCCACCACCAGGATGTCTTCCTGCCCGAGTCCGTTGAGGCCGCGAACGAGGTTGGACCCGATGAATCCGGCGCCTCCGGTGACGAGGATCATGGCAGTTCCTTTCCGAGGATCCGGGCGACCTGTTCGGCGACGAGGTTGGGAGCGGGTTGGAACACCCATTCGTCCAGGACGACCGCGGTGGTGCCCAGGGGATTCCAGGTGCGCTCGTACTTGATGCGGTTGGTGAGACCCCGCGCGTACCGCGCGCGGTCCGTCCAGACAAGGTGCGGCGTGCCGCAGAGGGACGCGAGATGCATGGGCCCGGAAGAGGGCCCCACCACCAGTTTGGTGGAGGCCATCAAATCGAAGGTTTCGGCGAGCGGTCGGTCCCGGAACTCCGTGAAATTTCCGGACAGATCCTGCGTGGCCGAGCGGAGGCCGATGCAACCGATGCGCAATCCCAGCGGGGAAAGGATGGACAGAAGTCTCTCCCAGTTTTCGCGGCTCCAGTTGCGGTCGGCACCATGACCCCTTCCCCTGGGGTGGATCAGGATGTCCGTGGACGATTCCAGCCTCTTTTCGCCGAACCGGCGAAAGACTTGGCGTTGGTGGGGTTGGGCTCCCAAGGGGCGCAGGAGGTCGGCTCCGGGCGGAACCAAGGCCAGCACGCGTCGAAGCTCCTGCGGATTGTCCACCCGCAACAGTCGATTGCAGTCGGCGGTCCCGCGGATGTCGTGCAGGAGGAACTCGTGGGCGAAATCCGCGTACAAGGCTTCCTGCCCCGGTCGGCAGGACACCACCACCTTGGAGTAGCGCGGGGCCAGCTTGCGCAAAAAGCCCTGCCAGTGCATGAGTTCCCAGCCGAACTCGCCCACCCAGGGCCCCGCGAACAGGGTATCGGCGGGTTTCCCGAACGGTTGCAGAAAGGAGGGGCGCAACCACCAACTCAGAATGTCGCGGCGGATCATCAGGGATGGAAAAGTACTGTGGCGCGGGGATCTTCCCGACGGATTCGTCCGCGGCGCAACCGGGGAAAGGCCCCTCTTCGCGGAATTCCCGCCGGCGCGGGTTCCTACATTCGGCTCCATGTGGTTGACCCTCCTCGCGTGCCTGGCTGGAGCTTCGCCGGACACCCTCTTCCCCGGATGGAGGGTGCAGACAGCCGCGGACACGGTGGCGGCGGTCCCCAAGCGGACGATCGTCCCGCCCTCGCAGGAGCCGGACTGGATCGTGGAACGCCAGCATCCGGCCTTGGGCTGGGACTCCACCTTGACCATCGAACTCACCGAAAATCCGGTCGCCCAGGTTCTCCTTTGGCCTTTCGACCACATCCTCCGACCGACCATGCGCATTGCCCTCCAGCCGTTCCATTCCGCCGTGGACTACGGCGAGTCCAGCGACGTCGTCGACCGCGGTCTGCGTCTGGTCCACCCGACAGGCGACGAAAACGTCTGGTTCTACCCCGTCACCACTCTGGACGGCACCGAGGGATCCCGGTGGGGGCTCGTGTACCTGGACCACGATTTTCTCTCGCCGGGTTGGACCTTCCGCAGTTCCGGGGCGTTCACCGTCGAACAGGACGCATCCGCCAGGGTGGAATTGAAGACGGCGCCAATCTTTCCGTTGGGAATTGGACTGAGGGGGAGGGTCTTTGCCGGAAGATCCCGTGACGTGACAATACGGGTGCCCGGAGAGGTGGATGTTTCCGATCCCACGACCATGGGTGGGGTGTCCCTGGAGACGGTGGGCGCAGAGGTGGGCATCCCCGGGAGGGGCCCCAAGGGTTCCTGGTGGGATCTCTCCTACAATTGGACACAGCGCTGGGCGGGACTTCCCGCCCGGCAGGACCAGGAGCTGCCTCCACTGGACTCCATGCCGTGGTTTCGCAATGGACCGCGCGGGACGACAGGAACGGAGACCGACCAGACCATCGCGATCGGAGCCGGGTGGTCGGACCAGAACCTAGCGGGGGCTCCCACCTCGGGGGGCCCCACCTGGGGCCGGATCTGGACCACCTTCGCCGACGAGGGGGGCAGCGTGTCGGGGCTGGATCTTTCGACCACGCGCTGTTTTCTGTTGGGGAACCAGCGATACGTCTATCGCGTGGAAGACCTCCGGCCCTACCTGGACCTGGACCCCCGCGAGATCGTGCGCATCCTGGACCCCACGACGCTCATGGAGCGGCTGACCCAGAGGAAGATCCTGGTCGTGAGCTTCAGGTATTCCCATATCTGGCAGCCGGATCCTTCGGGGGCACCGCCCTCCTTCTTCCTCTACCCCAACCTGGGAGGGGATTCCCCGGCCCGCGCCTACCCATCC
>CAYXXL010000068.1:0-5492 GCA_964469025.1 uncultured Fibrobacteria bacterium | reverse complement strand
GGACAAGACCGTGGGAGGAGGTTCCCTGGAATATCGATGGCCCATCTGGAAGTACCTGGACGGTGTGGCGTTCACCGAGCTCGCGTGGTCGTCGCCTGGCTGGATGGTGGAATCGCCGGGCAAGCTCGCGCCAGGTGTGGGTGGCGGATTCCGCGCCCGACTGGACCGTTTGTTCCTTTTTCGCGGATACCTCGCCTGGGGTCGGGCCGGTTCCCAGTACTCGCTGACCACCAGCAGCGAGTTCTGATTCTGGCTCTCCACGCGGCGCACCTGGGGTCAATTCCCTCGGAGATTCCCGACCATCTCCAGCAGCAGGGCTTCCGTGGCCGATGCCGCCGCCTGCCACGTGAACCGGTTTGCCCACGACTTGGCGGACGAGCCCATCGACTGCCGCCGCGGGGGGTCCAGGCACAGATCCTCGAGTGATTCGGCCAGGGCCCCGACGCTGCCGTGTTCGTTGTTTTCCACCAGGATTCCAGTTTCGCCGTCCAGGATCGAGTCCTCCGTGCCGTCGGTGCGGGTGGCCACCACGGGAAGGCCGCGGGACTGCGCCTCGATGGCGGCGATGCACCACCCTTCGAACCGGCTGGGGACGCAGAAAATGTCGGAACCGTCCAGGAGTGCGTACTTCCGGCGTTCGTCGGGGTTGGGAACGACATGGATGCTTTCCCGGGCCGGATGGGATCTCAATTGGTTGGACAGCCAAGCGTCCATGGCCCGATCGCTGCGCCCCGCCAGGACCAGTTGCGCGGACGGAATCCGTCTCGCAAGGATCGCGAAGGCCGGAAGCAGGCGGTCCAGGCCCTTCATGCGGTGGTCGAACCGCCCCAGGAAGGAGACGACCGGACCCAACCCGATGCGCTCGGGAACGACCGCCGCGGCGGGTGGATCGAACCCGTTGGGAATGATCTCCACCCGGGCGGAAGGGTTGGCCGCGAGGATGCGTGCGGCGGTGGCCCGGTTGGGAGTGGCGTAATAACGACCTTCCGAAAGGATCCTCCGCTCGAACCGGAGGCTGGAGGGGCCGAACGGTCCGAGCCGGCGAAGGATCTCCGCACCCGCCACGTGGTGGACGACGTGCAGCATGCGGTCGGGATGTTCGAGGCTCTCCCAGACCGGGGCCCAGGCGGATGCCGACTGGCTGGCGACCCCTCCGTGAGACAGAAATCGGCGAAGGTGCCCTCCGGCGGCCCGGGCCCAGGTCCTGCGGGAGACGAACTCCCCGAGGAAGCCGATGCCCAGATCGGTGCGGGAGAAACGCTCCTTCGGACGGGTGCCCGGATGCCTGCCGGTGCAGACCGACCGATCCCATCCATCCAGGAGGTCCAGGATGCGCCAATCCCGCAGGGCCCCGCCACCACCGCACCAGGGGTTGTCCGGGCTGTCGTAGCTCAGGTGCAGGAGCCTCTTCACGCGAGCGCTCCCGGAAGCGCTTCGGGGCGAAGGAGCCCGCCGTCGCCGAACTGGACGGATTCGATGGCCGTTCGACCGCGGACCAGGCCCAGGTGGACGACACCGGCCCGTCTTCCCGCTTCCAGATCGCTCTCCTTGTCGCCCAGGAGGACGCATTCGGAGAGGACCAGGTCGAAGTCCTCCCCGGCCTGGAGGAGCATGCCCGGATTGGGTTTTCGGCACGCGCATTCGCCGGTGAAATCGGGGTGGTGGGGGCAGTGGTAGATCCTCGCCAGCCGGATCCCTGCGTCCGCGAACCGATCGGTCATCCAGGCGTTGAGGCGGTGCAGGTCTTCCAACGTGTAGAGGCCGCGCGCGATCCCGGCCTGGTTGGTCGTCACCAGGACCAGGAAACCTTGGTCCTGGAACCTTTTGCACAGGGGGAAGATCCCGTCCATGAACTCGAAGTCCTCGATCCTGTGGACGTAGTTCTTCTCCATGTTGACCACGCCGTCGCGGTCCAGGAACAGCGCCTTGTTCAAAGGAATTGCTCCGCGATCGGCATCAGGTGCCTGTTCGTGTGGAGCCGAACAGGGTCTCCTCCACGAGACTGCAGAGGATGTGGCCGATCAGGATGTGCGATTCCTGGACGCGCCCGGTCTCTTCGGATGGAACCCGGATGCAGATGTCGCAGCGGTCCGCCATCTTGCCGCCACCCGCGCCGGTGAGACCGACGCTGCGGACCCTTCTCTCCTGGCATGCCTCCAGGGCCCGCAGGATGTTCGTGGAATTGCCCGAGGTGGAGATGCCCACGAAGACGTCGCCTTCCACGCCCAGGGCTTCGACCTGGCGCGAGAAGATCCGCTCGTACCCGTAATCGTTCCCCACCGCAGTGAGGATCGAAGTGTCCGTGGTGAGCGCGATGCTGGGCAACGCGGGCCGGTCGAAGCCGTAGCGGCCCACCAATTCCGCCGCGATGTGCTGGGCGTCGGCGGCACTCCCCCCCGTTGCCCGCGAGCAAGGTCTTGCCCCCTTCGCGGTAGGCGTGGATCACGAGTTGGGTCGCGGACTGGATCTGTCCCAGCAGGAGCGGATCCTCCAGGATCCTGCGTTTGACGTTGATGGACTCCCGGACCTGCTGCGCGATGGCGTCCTGCATCGAATTCATCCGGAACCTCCCTGCGTGATCATCGCGCGCTGGACCATGGAGGCTGGAAAGGTACTGTGGAACCCGGATCCGGTGGCACCCAATAGACGGACCGCTATCCCGTTCCGGCGAGGAGAAGGGGGGGCGATGCGAGACCAACCCGCGTCGTCCGACGAATCTCGCGGCGGCGGCGTCCAAGTGGCTACCTTGGGACCGCAACATGGGAGCGCACCCGATCGCTGTCGATTTCGATGGTGCCGTGCTTGGCACCGGAGGGATCTATTCCTGCCACCGAACCGGGGTTTATCGGTATGTCCACGAGCTGCTTCGCGGTCTTGCCGCGTGTCCGGGGTTGGATCTGAACGTCATCTGTTCGGGGCGTGGAAGGTGGAACGATTTGGCGACCCGGTATTCGTTGCGAAGGCAAATACCCGAATTGGCTTCCCGCTACACCTGTGCGGACGGGGTGTTTCCGGTTCCCAGAGCCGCTCTCGACATGGCCACGGGCGTGGCGTTCGGAGCCAAGCGACGAGGATGGATCTCGGAGCAGGTGTTGGCGGGGGTCATGAAGATGTTGGGGAACATCCTGCATCCCGATCGGACGGGGCATGTGCGGGGGGGGGTCTACCATTCCCCGGCGCATGCGTTTCCCGACTGGTCCAAGGGTGCGACCCGGCTTCTCACGGTGCATGACATGCTCCCCGTTCTCCACCCGGAATGGTTCCCGGAAAATGGATCCTTCCAGAAGATCCTGGCCTCCATCGATCCGTCCAGCGATTGGGTGATCTGCGTCAGCGAGAACACCCGTCGAGACTTCCTGTCCTGGACCGGCATGGCTCCCGATCGGGTCTTCGTTTCCCATCTGGCGCCATCGCGCGGGTTTCATCCGGTATCGGCGGACGAAAATCGACGCCATCGCCTGCGATCGATCGGCGTTTCAGGGCCGTTCGTGCTCTGCGTCTCCACCCTGGAGCCGCGCAAAAATCTGGCGCATCTCCTGGAAGGTTGGAAGATCTTGCGATCGCGTGGGCTCGGCGATGGACTTCGGCTAGTCCTCGCAGGAGCCAAGGGGTGGAAGACGGAAGGGATGGAAAAGGCGATTCAGGCAGTTGGTTCCCATCGAGAAGAGGTGGTCTTGACGGGATTCGTGCCCGATCGCCTGCTCCCTGACCTGTACTCCGCGTGCGAGGTGTTCACCTTTCCCAGTCTGTACGAAGGCTTCGGTCTTCCACCCCTCGAAGCGCTCGCCTGCGGAGCCGTGGTTCATTGCGTGAGGGGGTCGTCGCTTCCTGAGGTGATCGGCGATGCCGGAATCTGGTCGGAATCGGGCGATCCCGAAGACCTGGCCGACGGGCTGGAACGGGCCTTGGTCTTGCGCAAAAAGATCGAAGGGCCTCATCCGGCGGCCATCGAGCGGGCCGGTTTGTTCACCTGGCAGGCGTGCGCCGACAGGCACGCGGAAGTCTACGCACGGATCTCGGAATCCGGCTGAGGCGCTTTCCCCAGGAAGCCTCCGCCCCCGCATCGGTGATTTTCGGGGCGAGGGTGAGGTGCTGGAGCCGGTTCATGCGGACCGAAGATTCCGTGGAGCGATGGAGGCCCAGACCGAGATCAAAGCCGCACCGAGGATCCACGCGGGCCAGGGAAACCCCGTCCGGGAGAACCGCGTCCAAGCTGCCGTGCAGGCGACGGTGCAGGCGAACGTGATGGCGACGATCCCGTGGTACCGGCCCGGAAAGGCTGGAAGCGCCGCGAATTTCCGAATTTGGACCGCTCCCAGCAGGGCGGTGGCGATGGTCGCCAGCCCTTGGGCGAAGCAAGCTCCGATCAGCCCGAGGCGTGGCGTCAGCAGCCAGAGGAAGAAGATGGTCGAGATCGTCCCGAACAGGTTGTTGTAGAGGATCCGGGGAGCGTTCCCCAGGCCCGCGAGGACCTGCTGTCCCAAGGCCGGACCGGAAGCGACGAACGTGCAGACGATCATGGTCAGGAGTCCCCAATGCTCCGAAGCGCTGCCGAGATGCGGCGAGATCAGGTGCAGGATGGTCCCGCCCCCGGCGGCGGCGAGCAGGAGGATGGGAATCTGCCAGAGGAGGACGCGCTCGACCACCTTGCGGTACAGGGCGGAGACTTCGTCGCGGGAGGCGCTGTTGCTCGCCGTGAGGGCCACGAGCGGAGTTTCGAAGGCCCGGCGGGCCAACGAGGCGGTCTGCCATATGCTCTGGATCACGCCGAAGGCTCCCACCACGCCGGGAGCGGCTACGCGGGAAAGCAGGAGAACCGAGGCACGCAATCCGGCGGAGTTGACGCTGTCGGCCAACCAGACCGGCAGTCCGTAGGCCAGAAGGGCTCGCTTGGGCACCAAGGGGCCGTCCCGGGAATCGCGGCTTTCGCGGGACCAGAAGTAGGCCGAGAGCGCGGTGATGCCGATGTGCCCCGCCAAAAAGCCGATGCCCAGGCTTACGGGTCCGACGGAGAACAGGAGCGAGAGACCGAGCGCCACCGGAGCCAGGAACGCCGAGGCTCCCAGATCCCGCAGAAGCGGGCGATAGTGGAACTTCTGGACCCCTTGGAGGGCACCGATGAACACCTCGCTCGCGGAAAAGAACGGGATGGCCAGGACCACGCAGCGTGCGAGATCCAGCTCGGTTTCGCGGGGAAGGACCACGCGCAGAAGAGGCCACGCGACCAAGGCCGCGACGAGGCTGCCCACCATCGCCACGATCAAGGCCGCACCCCAGGCCGGTCGTCGCACGCCGCGACCGCTCCTTGCCATGTTCGGGAGGTACCAGAGCATGGACTTGTCCATGCCGAGACAAGTCACGCGACCGGCGACAAGGACCACGGCCTGGGCGGCGAGGAACTCGCCCCAGACCTCCAGGCCGAATTTGCGCAGAAGCACCAGCTCGAGGAGGGCGGGAAGGATGTTGAGCAAATTTCCAACCAGCGTCCAGGC
>CAYXXL010000067.1:0-11715 GCA_964469025.1 uncultured Fibrobacteria bacterium | reverse complement strand
ATTCGGTATGGGCCGTCTACCAGGCGGCCCGGGACACCGCCCTCGTGGAGAGGATTTCGCCGGAACTGGATTTCGTGGACGCCCAGGGAAGGATCCTGGATTCCATCCCGTTCCGATCCATGGAACTGGGCCAGGCGGACACCATCCGGGTGGGGCTCTTCGTGAACGGACAACTTCTGGCACAGACCGACAGCGTGGGCCTCGCGAGTTCCCCGTGGCTTTCGCCCCTGGGTTCCTCGGGGCCGATTTCCGGACTGCGCCTTTCCGGAGGGCTCGGGACGGTGGTGGTCCAAGGGACGCGTCCGGGAACCGGAGGTTCCGTGGTGCTGCGCCTGTCGGGGAGCCCGGATTCCCTCGTTCGGCATCTGGACGTGACCGGGTTCTACCTGCGCTTCGTCGGCGCGGACGGAGCCGCCAGCGACAGCTTCTCCGCGGACACGGTCGTGCGCGGTCGCGTGCAGGTGGGATTGCGGCTCTGGTCCATGACAGGACCTGTCTCGCGGCAGGCCCTGATCCTCGCGAAGCCGGTCGGCGGGAACATCGTGTTCACGGACGGCGCGGGGAAGGTGGATTCGCTCTTCCCCCTCGTGGACGGGATGGCCACCCTGTGGATGCGATCCGACGTCCCGGTGCATTCCATCGGAGCCTCGTTCACCCCCGATTCCCTGTGGGCGGCCGTGCAGGCGGCGCCGCTTTCCTGGCATGCTCCCGCCCCCGATTCCGCCGTCTACCTGGACAGCGACGGCGACGGTGCCTTGGACCAGGCGAGGGTGAGCTTCGCGGTGCCGTGGAACCCGGCAAACCAGCTGACCCTGCATTGGCCCGACGGGTCCACCATCCTCGATCTGACCAAGGCCACCAGGAGCGTGTCCCCCGATTCCCTGACCGTGGCCTGGAACTTCGCCGTCGGGCAGTCGCCGCTGGCCACCGGATGGACCGGCGCGGCCCAGCCTGGGTCCTTCTCCTGGGATTCGACGGATCCCGTCCAGGCGTTCGCCGTCCAGGAGCGCATCGCGCCGGTTCCCCTCCGGGCCCGGTTGGGCCTGGGGTCGGCCTTCGACACCCTGGACGTCTGGGTGTCGGAGCCCCTCAACGCCGCGGACGGCGCGCAATGGCTCCGCTGGGGACGTCCTTCGCTGGGCATGGGGGGAGATTCCATCGCCCGGATCCACCAGGCGCTGATCTCGCCGCTCGAACTGGAACTTCTGGTGGACACGTCCTTTCCCGCCGCCCCGGGCGATTCCGTGAGGCTGGCCGTCTGGCCGGAGGGTGGCATTTCCGACACCCTCGGAAACGGACCGGCGCTTTTGGCCCGCTGGGTGCCGCTCGAGTTCGGTCCGGCCCCGTTCCGGTTCGCCTTGTCTTCGTGGCCCGCGATGGCCACCAGCACCGGCTGGACCATCCCCGCGGGCGAGTCTCCGATGACTTTGCTCGTGCGCACCCAGCCCGGGGGGCCGTGGCTCTCGCCCTCCGGCCAAGCCGTGACCGTGGATTCGTCGCACTTCGCCGGCGTCCTGATCAAGACCACTCGGGATCTGGAGGGAGGTGCCGTGTACCTCTACGACAATTCGGGAGTGTCGGTGGCGAGTGTCGATCTGGGGCCCGTGTTGCAGTCGTTGCGCCAAGGAGCCATCGCGACTTCGCTGCGCGGCGAGGTCCAGATCTGGGCGGCATGGGATGGGCGAAGCGACAACGGTGAACCTGTCGCGTCCGGGGTGTACCTCGCGCGCGCGCTTGGATGGACGACGGTGCACGGCCAAAGGGCGGTGGTCAACCGGATCTACCACCTGGGGTGGAGGGTCCCGGGGAAATAGATCTGGAGAGCTGGCGACAACCGTTCCGGACAGGCGAGAATCCGCCGGCGAGGGACGTCCGTCAAGGGCTTGTATTATCTTTTTCGGCCCTTCGGCGGCAAAGGAAGGGGTGATTCCGTGAAGGCGAGATGGAGTCGGCCATGCGACTTCGAATCCCAAGTTCTGGTTCCGACGGGAACTCGCGGTGGGGCCCCGACCGAAGCCGGGGCATCAAGGTCGACCAGGTTCGGGCACCTAAACCGGTGCCATGCCGGCCCATCGACCTTGGGACACCGGGTCTTCGTCGGTTTTCGAATCCAGCCGCCCCGGTCGGGTGTTCCCGAAACGACAGAATTCGTCACTTCCAGGAGAGAGAAATGAGCGTCAACATCGCAGTCCAGCCCCGGCAAAAGGGCACCAAGGCACAGATCAAGGCGTTGCGCGCCGGTGGACGGATTCCGGCCGTCGTCTACGGCAAGAAGACGGAGAGCCAGAGCGTTTCCATCGACGCCGCCGAATTCCGCAAGTTCCTCGTCGACGGGAACAGGAACCGGCTCGTGGAGCTCGCGCTCCCGACGGGGGGCGTGGTCTCGGCGTTCGTCAAGGAGATCGTGCGCGAGAAGATCCGCCGCGACGTGGAGCACATCGATTTCCAGGTCGTGGAGCCGGGCGATTTCATCACCTACCGCGTCCCCCTGAACATCGTCGGCGTGCCGGTGGGCGTCAAGATCGGCGGCGGAAACCTGAACGTGGTCAAGAAGGATCTCAAGGTCAGGGTTCCATCCGCCGCCCTCGTCGACGCCGTGGAAGTGGACGTCTCCGCCATCGACAAGGGCCAGGCCCTCTTCGTGAACCAAGTGGCGTTCCCCGGTGGAACCGTGCTCACCCCCGCCCGGCAGGCGGTCGCGACCGTTTCCTGATGCATCTTCTGGTGGGGTTGGGAAATCCCGGCGAGCGATATGCCCGCACCCGCCACAATGTTGGGTTTCTCGCATTGGACGCCCTGGCCCGCAGCCAGGGTGTTTCTTTTTCCCCCGGTCGGGCCCAATCCCACCTCGCCAAGTTCCGGATCGCCGAGAGGGAGGTGCTGGCGGCCAAGCCCCAGACCTTCATGAACCTTTCCGGATCCGCGGTCCAGGGCCTGATGGCCTACCACAGGATCCGACCGGAGGACACCTACGTCGTGGTGGACGACACCCTCCTGGACCTGGGGCGCTTCCGCGTCAGGGCAGGAGGTTCCCATGGCGGCCACAACGGCCTGAAGGACATCGAAGCTCGCATCGGGCAGGCCTACAACCGGCTTCGGATCGGGGTCGGACCAAAGCCGGAGGCGTGGGACTTGGCGGATTGGGTCCTGTCCCGATTCGCGACGGAAGAGCTCGCCGACCTGGAAAAGCGGTTTCCGGCATTGCAGAATTGCTTGGAGACTTGGATCCTGGAAGGACCGCAGGCCGCTGCGACGCGATTCAATGGACCCTGGAAACCGGAAGCCTAGCCACAGATGAATCCAACCACGCTCCTGCAGCACGCCAGTTCCGCCGACCCCAACGGCCAGGTGGGAGCCGTGGTGAGGGATCTCCTCACGACCCCGGCTCCGACCCTTCCCCAGGTGGGGATCCTCGCCGGCTTCCTGCTTGTCGTGCTGGGAGCGGTGGTGACGATCGAGATGGTCCGACGCCGGCGGGAGCAACTCTCCAAGAACCGCTCCCGGTGGGACAACTTCACCGCATCGGCTCGACAAAAGGGTCTGGACGAGGCGGCCATCGATCGGATGCGGGAGATGCACCTGGGTCTGGATTCCTTGCACGCCCCGGATGCCATGCTGCGCATTCCGGCGGTGTACGACAGGGCCTTGGACGCCTGGATCGGGACCAGGGGCGGCGAATTATCCGCGGAGAATTGGAAGAGCCTCGAAGCCATCCGCCGCCAATTGAGGTTCAAGGGGCTGAGCGCGGAGACCAGTTTGTCCCACACCCGCCAGATCGCCGACGGCCAGGATGTCCGACTTGCCGCGGAAGAAGGACACTGGATCGGTTCCGGGGTTGTCCGATCCAATCGGGAGGACCGGATGGTGATCTCGGTTTCGGGGGACCTCCCCCCGGGAATCGGACGCCTCCGGATCTCGTTTTCCCGCCAAGGCGACGGGGAATACAAGGCTTCCAGCGGGATACTCGGACTCGACAAGGTCGGCAAGGAGATCCAATGCGCCCACACCGACCAGCTTGTGCGCCAGCAGTTGCGCATGTGGGTGCGGGTTCCCGTTCTGATTTCCGGGCGCATGAGCCAGATCATCGGTCCGACCGGGATTCCCAACGCCTCGGGGGAGTTCGAGGTCACCCTTCTGGACCTGTCCGGCGGCGGGGCGATGGTCAGCTCCACCCGGGCCCTGGAGGTGGAATCCAGGGGACTTCTGAATTTCACCATGGGAGACACCCTCCTGGAAGGGGTACACTTCGTCATGCTGCGCACCGGGAAAGCATCGCGGGTCGGTGGACATGTGTGCCATTTGTGTTTCGAGAACATCGAAGTCCAGACCCAGGAGCGAATCATGCGCTATGTCTTCGAGAGGCAACGCGCGGGAAGGATCAATCCATGAAGGGAACCCTCCAACGTCATAAGTCCTGGAAATTCCTGGAATTACGTCGGTTTCGACTTGACTCCGTGGAAATGAGTGCCTAAACTAAGGTCGAGCTATTCGCGCAGGAAGGAAACCTTTTGAGCGCTCTTGCCAATTTCGTCAGCCGCATGCGGGGTGAGACCACCACCGTCGGGTTGGATATCGGGAACCACTCGGCGAAGCTGGTCAAGATGCAGCATCGCCGATCCGGTCCGATCCTGCAGGCTGCCGGCATCCAGGAGCTGAAGCCCGAGACCATCGTCGGGGGAGAGATCAAGAACCGGGACGCCCTGATCGAGGCGCTCACGAGCCTGGTCCACCGCACCGACGACACCGTCAAGGACGTGATCCTGTCGCTCTCCTGGAGCTTCGGGGTGCTGGGCGACCGGATCCACCTGAAGTCGGCGAAGGGAACCGCCGACGAAGAAACCATCCTCTTCGAAGCCGGTCAGCGACCGCCGTTCGACGTCGAGAACATCACCCTCGACTACAAGATCCTGCGCCGCAACGTGGAGACTTCGGACATCGAAGTGCTCCTGGTGGCGGCCAAGAACCAGGTGATGCAGTCCTACATCGACGTGGTCCTCGAAGCCGGGCTTCGATCCATCGTCATCGACGTCGACGCATTCGCCTTCGCCAACGCGTACAATTTCTCGGTGGGCAATTCCGAACCCGACGAGGTCGTGGCCCTGATCAACATCGGCGACAACCTCACCAACATCACCTTCCTCAAGGGCGGGATCTACCAGAGCACCCGCGACGTGAGCACCGCGGGCGACTACTTCGTGAAGTACCTGATGCGCCAGTTCAAGCTGCCTCGCGACCAGGCCGTCGGACTGCTGAAGGGCAAGGATGCCGACAAGTTCGACGCCTCCCAGCTCGCCCGCGCCATCGAGTTCTCCTGCGAGGAACTGTCCCTGGGCATCGATCTCGCCTTCCAGTACTACCAGTCCTCGGAGAAGACGGCCCGCATCCAGAAGATCGTCCTGTGCGGGGGAGGCGCCTGCATCCCCGGGGTTCCGGAGTATCTCGGGCGCCGGCACGAGAGCCAGGTGGTGGTCTTGAACCCCCTTTCCACCATCCAGAAGGATCCGGAGAAGTTTCCGGATCCCATCCCGGACACGGTGAGCACCCTGCTGACAGTCGCTGTCGGCATGGCGCTGCGGAAAATCTGACATGGCATCCTTGATCGAAGTCAACCTCCTCCCGATGGAGTACCGCGTCGCGCGGAAGGACTACACCTTCCTCGCCGACCGTCGCGTGATCTGGGGTTCGGTGCTGGTCCTGGTGGTCCTTTTCGGGATCTGGTTCCACTTCGTGACCCTGGTCACCACCATTTCGGCCAAGCAGGACCGGATCGTCGAACTGCAGACCGAGATCCAGAAGTACGACACGGTCAAGACGGAGATCGCCAGTCTCCAGGACCTCAAGAACAAGCAGGAAGCCAAGAACCAGTCCCTGAAGAGCATCTCCGTTTCCAAGAAGCGCTGGGTTCGCATCTTCGAGGACATCAACGCGAGCCTTCCCCCCCATACATGGCTCATTTCGGTGAAGGAAGAGGCCGACAAACCCGACCAGTTGGCCATACAAGCGCATACGTTCGTCTTCCAGGAGGTCGCGGGATTCATGCTCCAGTTGGAACGCCGACCCTTCTTCCTGGCACCCAGCCTGGAATCCATCGAACAGGTGAAGGCCGAGGCCGCGGCACCCGGAGGCAACGCGGTCTCCGCGTTCTCCTTCACCTTGCACTGTCCGCTCAATCCGACCATCCACACGGATCAACCCGCCATCGGAGACAGCCTTGGCAATGCGCATTGACCTAAAGGACAGGCTGACGCAATGGTTCGTCTTCTGCGTCCTGATCTCCGGGCTGGCGTTGTACGGGCACTACGTGTACATCTACCAGCCGAAAGAGGAGCAGATCAACCAATTGTCCCAACAGGAGGACAAGCTGACCCGGGACCTCACCGTGGTGAAGACCCAGGTGCAGAGACTCGCCCAGATCCGGCAGGAACTGAAGGACGCCGAGGCGGAATTCGCAAAGCTCCAGGAGATGTTCCCCGACGAGGAGCGGATTCCCTCGCGGTTGCAGGATCTTCTCACCGTGAACCGCCAATCGGGGACCGTGACGACGAAGTTCGTGCCCGAGGCGAGCGTGCAGCAGCAGTATTACACGGAGAACAACTACAAGATCTCCATCAGCGGAAACTACCACAGCATCGGCGAGATGTTCGCCGAATTCGCGAACTTCAAGTATCCGACATCCATCCAGAAGATGTCGATCGTCGTCTCTCCCAACCTGAAGTCCGAGCTGGACTTCGCCGACAAGCACGGCACGGTTCCCAACACCGTCGACGCCGAGTTCGATTTCACCACCTACACCTCGAGGAAATGATGTCAAGACGTCTATGCATCCTCCTGGCATCGGGTGCAATGGCCGCCCAGGCCGGAATGATCGCTTCCATCGGCTTCGTCGCCGACGGGAACGGAGCGCGGCTGGTTCTCCGGACCGGCGAGGAGCCGCTCTCGCGCGTCCTCAGGGAATCCGATGGGACGCTTCGCCTGGAAATCCAGGGGAGCCGCACGGCTCTGCTCGGTTCCCATGCGCTGGACGAGAATTCATGGTTTTCCAGCGTCGAGGCCTCGAATTCCACCAAGGACGGGGCGGATGTCGCCGTGTTCCGGTTCCATCCACGCACGGGGGCACCGATCGCCTCCATCCTGCATCGCGAGTGGGATGGCAGGGACATTTCGTTCGTTCTCGAAAAGACAGCGGCGAAGAGACCGGAAGCGCAGGTCTGGGCGGTTCCGGTCCCTTCCCAGGGTCGGGAAGTCCTCGCATCCCTGAGCACCACGCCCTTCTTGGAACGGGTGCGCGCCTGGGGGTCGGGAGACATGGAGACGGTGGAACTCGAGTTCTCCGGTCCAACGTCCAAATCCGACCTTTCCGGACAGGGGAAGGCGTACACCATCCATCTTGGCAAAGTCCGACTGGCCCATCTGGGCTTGCAGACATCGGCTTCGCAGCTTCTCGCCGGGCTTTCCGCAGACCAGCAAGGCGAGGTTCGGATCGCTCTGAAGGAGGTGCCCAAGTCCATCCTGATGACCCACTCGGGAAGTTCCGTGGTCGTCCGCCTGGTTTCCAATACGCCACTGTCCAAGGCGTGGGCATGGAAATCCGGAAGCAAGCTCGAAACGTTCGGGACGGCGTCGCTGCCCTCCGACGAGGCCGTGAGCGTCGCCTCCCTGCGCAAGGGGCTGAAGCCCCAGGGCGGAACGGGGTTCTCCGTGGAGGGTACCCCGTCGTCCAACGATGCGCGGGGAACCCTGAATGCGGGAAGCTCCGCCTCCGCGGACCGCAACGCGCTCGCCCAGGCCCAGGAACTGGAAGCGGAACGACGCAAGTCGCAGGAATTTTCCGACCACCAGCTTGCGGCGAGTTCGGCGAAGCAGGAGGCCGAGGACCAGAAGAACAAGGTGGTCTACAACACCTACGGCATCCGCGACCCGTTCATTCCGCTGGAGTCCGACGACGTCGAAGGTGGACTCAACATCGACCAGATGCGGGTGGTGGGCATCATCGCCTCCCCCACCCGCCCGATGGCCGTGCTGGAGCACACCTCCCAGCCCGGTCTTTCCGTCGCTCTCCGCGAGGGGGATGCGATCCAGAACGGCCGGGTGCTCAAGATCGAGCGCGACCGTGTCGTGTTCCTGCTGGAGGAGTTCGGCGTGAGCCGCCAATTCGCCTTGAAACTCCAGGCGCCAAAAGGAGATAAGTCATGAGACGCAACCCGCGCATCGCCGCGACCTTGGGGATCGCCCTAGCCGCGGGGTCGCTCCTGCCGCGAAGCGTCCAGGCCCAGGATTCGGCCTCGATGGCCCACATGAAGGCCAGCGCCGGCAAGGCGCCGGTCATCCCCGTCCTGGAATTCACCAACACCGATGTCCATTCCGTGTTCCGGCTGCTGTCCGAGTACAGCTCCGTCGACATCGTCGTGGATCCTGCCGTGACGGGCACCGTCAACACGGTGGTGACCAACAAGACCTGGCAGGAGGTGGTCCGGATCGTCTCCAAGATGCTGAACCTCACCGTCACCAACGAACTGGGATACCTCTACGTCCAGAAGACGGAGGATTACCAGAAGCGGCTCCTGGACCGGGCGGTGGCCAGCAACGCGCAGGACCAGGCGCAGAAGCTGCAGCGCAAGATCATCCGCATATCCAACGCCAAGGCGGATGAAATGCAGGCCGCCGTCAAGGACCTCCTTTCCCCGCGCGGCAAGATCACCGTGGTCGCCCGCACCAACAGCCTGATCATCGTCGACGGTGCGGACCAGATCGCATCCATCGAAAAGGTCCTGAAGCAGCTCGACCTGGAAACCAACCAGATCCTGATCGAGGCCAAGCTGGTCCAGGTGTCCTCCGACGACCTCCAGGAGATGGGTGTCAACTGGAACCTCGGGTCCGGTCCGGGAATGGGCCTTTCCACCGCCCCCTCCACAGGAATCACCAATGCGGGCGCCGCCACGACATCCGGAGTCCTCGGGACGTCGCCATTCAACGGCGCCCAGATCATCAACAACACGCCGACCCAGGCTGCCGCGGCCCAGACCCTGGCCTTCGGACTGCTCAACGGAAACCTCGGCGTGGCCATCTCCCATCTCCTCCAGACGGGCAAGGCCGAGGTGCTGGCGACGCCCCAGATCACCACATTGGACAACAAGGAAGCCAGGATCTTCATGGGCAGCCAGGTGCCCATCCTGACCAAGGACATCAGCGGGAACACCATCACCACCTATGTGGACGCCGGCACCGAGCTCAAGGTGGTTCCCCAGATCACCGCTCCGGACCGCGTGTTGCTCAATCTCAAGCCCCACAAGGACGACTACTCGGTGGTTCCGGGCGCCGGTGTCGTGATCTCCAAGCAGGAGGCCGAGACCAACGTGGTGGTTTCGGATGGCGAAACCGTGGTGATCGGCGGGCTGGTGGAGCGGGACGAGACCAACAACGAGACGGGAGTGCCCTTCCTCAAGGACATTCCCCTGTTCGGTGCCCTGTTCCGCTACACCCACCACGAGATCGTCAAGAAGGATCTCGTCATCTTCGTGACACCCCACATCGTGCGCCGTGGATTGGTGCCGCTCTCGCAAGGCGCGGATACGGCCGACCTTTCCAAGGCTGCCACCGCGCCTTCCATCGAGCCCCTGGTGGCTCCGGCACCCGTGCCGATGGAGACCCAACCGGCGCACGCCGTGAGCCCACCAGCCTCGACGGCGGCTCCGACCCCCATCGTCGAGCCTCCTCCACCTGCCCCGACCCCGGTCCCGATGGAAACGGTGGCGCCTCCTCCCCCAACTCCCGTTCCGGCGGAGGCACCCGCGCCCGTTCCGGCCCCAGCGGAACCGACAGCGACCAGCGCTCCCTCTTCGGATTCCTCCTTGCCCCCCGAGCCCAGGTCTCCCACCGACTCCGGGGCGCCTTCCGACCCGGCGGCGACACCTCCTCCGCAGTGATCTCAAGGGCCCGCCGCTGCGGCGGGCCCGAGGCTGGTTGGGCCGTTAACGGAGCATCCACCTCTTCCGGTGGCGCAGAAGTCGGAAGGTTCTCCCGAAGATTCCTTCCAGGGCACTCGAATCCAGGGTCTTTGCAAGAACGCCCTGGGAATGCGCACGACCCCCCACCAGCAGCAGGGCATGGGTGAAGGAGGGTGGAATTTCCTCCACGTGGTGGGTGACCAACACGACGGGAAGATCCGGCCTCCGGAGGGTCAGCGCCTCCAGATGTTCCACGAGGTCCTCGCGCGCGGCGGGATCGAGACCCGCGCAAGGCTCGTCCAGGATCAGCAGCTCGGGCTCGGGAGCCAGCGCACGGGCCAACCAGGCACGCCGACGCTGCCCCAGCGAAAGCCTGCGGACGGGCCGGGACTCCAGTTCTCCCAAACCCCAAGCCGCCAGTTCCCTGCGGGAACGGGAAATCTGGGTCCGACTGGGATGCTCGAATCGAGCCCCGAGCGTGCCGACGAAGGCGGTGGAAACCAATTCCAGGCAGGTGGTGGGAGCATCCACCAACGGCTCCAGGGCATCGCCGCAGAAGCCCACTCGAGTGCGCAGGGGCTGGATGTCGTCGTTCCCGGGGATCAAACCGAGGATGGAGATTTCGCCTTCCCAGGGATGCAGCCGTCCGAGCAGCGCGAGCACGAGGGACGTCTTCCCGCAGCCGTTCGGACCCAGGACGACCCAGCGTTCGCCGGATCGCACGATCCATTCGGGCAAGTCCAGGACCTGCAGTCCGTCCCGGCGCAACTGGAGGTTCCGACAGGCGATGGGGACCGTCACGCCGATATCCGGCGGAATGCCGAGACCATCGCCGCGTGTGCCGCAGGAGGGTCGTCCGAGCGCAACCAGGACATCGCATCGGAGCCGCGCCAGGACCAGGCCATCAGGTTCCCGATTCCGGCGGCGCGGGCGATCCCGGCTGCCGCGGGAGCGAAGTGTTCCGTACCTGCCCGGATCCGGTAGAGCTTGAGCCACATCTGGGGCTCCAGGTCGTGGAGCTTGCAGATCGAAACCAACCGGTCGGAATAGAGCGTGTAGTCCTCGACCACCTTGTCCAAGGGATCGTCGTCCGACCAATACGGATCCGTGGAAAGCTCGTCGAGCGCGGGAAGGGATGCCACAGCGCCCCAATCGGGAAGGCCTGCGTCGAAGGCGTCGGGGAGCAGGCATACGTTGTTCCGCTTCCCCTTGGCACGGACCTGGGTGGTCCACCGTTCCAGGAACCCCAGGAGCCGTTCCTGCCGAAACAGGGAGATCTCGGGGCAGGGCAGCAGGGGCATGTCCGTCCCGAACCGATCCGCGTAGAGCGATCGGCAGGCCGAGCACCTGCAAGCCCATTCTCCGACCCGGCCCTTCCGGAAGAAGAAATGGGGTTCGTCCCAGAACACGGTGTCCACTCCGGCCGCGCAGACGGCGTCGATCCAGCCATCCATGTATTCCAGGAAGGCGGGATGGTTGGGACAGATGGCCGCCACGGGCTCGCCCGTGGACAGGATTTGGCAGGAACCGGGATTGCGCGCGGAGAGTTCGGAATTCGCCTCGCCCCCGAAAACCCGACCGACACCCCATGCATTCGCGTAGACGTCGAGTCCGAGCTTGTGGCTTTCTCCCACGATCCGCGCCATGGTATCCCCGTAGTAGGCGAGGTCTTCTTCGCTCCAGGTGTGGAGGACCTGGGTGCAACCCTCTTCCCGCATGGCCTCGAGATCGGCGCGCACATGTTCGACGCGCCGCACTCCGAAGTAGGAGA
>CAYXXL010000066.1:0-11780 GCA_964469025.1 uncultured Fibrobacteria bacterium | reverse complement strand
AGGCCTACCTGGTCAAGTGCGACTCCGAGACCACGACCCAGGACGACATCGACAGCGGCGTCGTGAACATCCTGGTGGGGTTCGCTCCCCTGAAACCGGCGGAATTCGTCATCATCCAGATCCAGCAACTGGCTGGAAACCTCAGCTAGGAGACCTCCCGTGGCACAATTCACCGTCAACCCGCAGCGCTTCGATCCGTACAAGAACTTCAAGTTCAGGGTGAAGTGGGACGGGCGATACGTCGCCGGCGTGAGCAAGGTCGGCGCCCTCAAGAAATCCACCGAGGTGGTGGAGCACCGGGAGGGCGGAGATCCGAGCAGCGCCCGGAAATCGCCCGGACGCACCAAGTACGAGGCGATCACCCTCGATCGCGGCGTGACCCACGACGTGGAGTTCGAGCAGTGGGCCAACAAGGTCTGGAACTTCGGTGCCGGACTGGGCGCCGAGGTGTCGCTGAAGGACTTCCGCAAGGACATCCTGCTGGAGGTCTACAACGAGGCGGGCCAGCTGGCCCTGGCCTACAAGATCTACCGGTGCTGGGTCTCGGAATTCCAGGCGATGCCCGACCTGGACGCCAACGCCAACGCCGTGGCCATCCAGCACGTGAAGCTGGAGAACGAGGGCTGGGAGCGCGATCTGGAGGTGGCCGAGCCCAGCGAACCGACCTTCGTCGAACCGCAATGAGGGAATCCCCGCAAGGGACGCGGGAAGGCGGCCTCTCGGATCTCGACGCGCTGGATCTGCTGGAGCGGGCGGGAGATTTCCCCATGGCGGGTCGCGCGCTGGCCCTGCTGTCGGCCGTCCGCCCCGAACGCACCTTCGGCGAGTGGGCGTCGGAGAGCCTCGGAACGCGGGACGAGGCGCTTCTGCGTTGGCGTCTCCTGGACGGGTCCGCGGTCCTCCCCTGCCTCCAGCCGTGTCCGGACTGCGGAGTCGTCTCCGAATTCGAGCTGGACGCCCGTCGGCTGCTGGAGGGTTCGCCCGGTCGGGTGGAATCGCCGCGGGAATGGAGTCATGGCGATTTCCGTCTGGTCTACCGGATTCCCGACAGCGCCGACGCCTGCCACTTCGGAACGGACTCCGCGGCGGCCCGGAAGGTCTTCGTCTCCCGCTGCGTGGTGTCGGCAAGCCGTGCGGATGTCCCCTGCGATCCGCTCGCCTGGCCCGAGCCGACTTGGGATGCGATCGAATCGGACCTGGTCTCGGCCGACCCGCTGGCCGAGATCCGCCTGACCCTGCGGTGCCCGGCCTGCGACCGCGCCTGGGAGACGGAATTCGACGTCGCTGGGTACCTGTGGGCGGCGGTGTCCGGACGGGCGCGCGAGGCGGTGGAGCACGTGCACGCACTGGCCGGGGCCTACGGCTGGAGCGAATCGGGGATCCTGTCCATGTCCCGCTCCCGCAGGGAGCTCTACCTGCGCCGCCTGGAGAGGGACGCGTGAGCGCACTCTTCGCACGGATGGGAGACCGCGCGATGGGTCGCGGGTCGTATCCCCGCCCACCCGTCGGAATCCGTCCCGCAAGGGACGAGCCCGACCCGTTCCGGGAAGAGGAATTCGCGCTTCCGACGCCACCGGCTTCCATGCCCGGCCACCCCGCCGGACCGACGGTTCCCCGAGAGGCATGGGGTGGAAAGGCCCGGGAGACCACCTCGCCGGCCTCGCCGCGAGGTTCGGCTCAGACCCCGGCGACCGGACGACACGACGTTCCCGAGGAATCGAAGGCGCACGACGAGATCCTCGAGTCTCCATGGCGTCCCGGCCCGGAACCTTCCGTCACGATGTGGACGGAATCCGTCCCAACGGCGGATTCCGTCCACGCTTCCACGCTCCACGAGACCGCGGCCTCTCGCGCGTCCGCCCCGGCCCGTGGGCCGGATCCCGTCCTGTCGACCCGGACGACGCCACCCGAGAATTCACCGTTCCCGCACGGCTCCGGATCGGAGACGATTCCCGTCCGAAGGCCTCCGCGCGAGGCCGAGCCGCAGGTGCACATCCACATCGGGAGCATCGAACTGCGCGCCGCGGTTCCCGCCCCGGAACCGAAACCGCGCCGGCGCGAACCGGCCGAGCCTCCTCCCCTCTCGGAATTCCTGCGCTCTCGGGATGGCCGCCGATGAGCGGGGTCCTGGCCTTGGCCGCGGTCACCGCCGTCCTGGAAGACCTGATCAACAACGGTCTGGTGGACCACAACCTGGGATCCACCCTGGGCGAGGTCGAGGTCACGTCGCTGGCCCCCGACCGGGTGCGCCCCGCGGGAAAGACGGATTCCGAGAAGAGCCAGATCAACCTGTTCCTGTACCACGTCTCCACCAACCCCGCCTGGCGCAACAACGACCTTCCCTCCCGGGACCGGGCCGGAAACCGCATCGCCAATCCACCGCTGGCGGTGGACCTCCACTACCTGCTGATCGTGCACGGCGCGGCGGAGTTCCACACGGAGATCCTCCTCGGCTACGCGCTGCAGCTCCTGCACGACAACCCGTTGATCACCCGCGACGCCATCCGCAAGACCATGTCCGCGACCTCCCCGGTGTCCGGGGCGGGGGTGCTGCCTCCCGGATTTCCCCTCCAGAGCGCCGCCGACCTCGCCGACCAGATCGAACAGGTGCGGATCGTCCCGGAAAACCTGGGCACCGACGAGCTGTCCAGGTTGTGGACCGCCTTCCAGACCAATTTTCGTCCAACGGCGTCCTTCATGGCGTCGGTGGTGCTCATGCAGGCGCAGAAACCGGCGCGCCTGGGCCTCCCGGTCCGGGAACGGAGGTCCGTGGTGATGCCGTTCCGGACGCCCCGGATCGACGCCGTCGAGGATTCGTCCGATCCTTCCGCCCCGATCACTTCCGGTTCGAAGATCGTGCTGCGGGGAGCCCAGTTGCGGGGAGGTTCCACCACGGTGCGCCTGGGAGAGGTGGAATGGAGTCCAAGCCCCTCCCAGGTGGGTGACGCGTCCATTGCGGTGGATCTGACCCTACCCGCCTTCGCGGACCTGCAACCGGGGATCCTGGGGGCGCAGGTGGTGCAGAACCTGTACCTGGGAGACCCTCCGACCCTCCACAAGGGCACCGAAAGCAACGCGGCGGCCTTCGTCCTCCATCCCGTGGTGACGGTCTCGAAATCCGCCGTGACGACCTCCGTGGTGGACGGCCAGACCCTGGTCGCGGCGACCCTGACGGTGGGGTTCTCCCCGAGCGTGGGGAAGAGCCAACGGGTGCTCCTGTTCCTCAACGAACTGGCGGCGACGGGCTCTCCGGCGTTCCAGAGCTTCGCCCTGCCTTTGCGGGTGCCCGCCAATCCGGCGGACATCTCCGACGCCAGCCTGGACGTTCCCGTGGCCGGGGTGAAGGCCGGAAGCTATCTGGTCCGGGTGCAGGTGGACGGCGCGGAGAGTCCGCTCGTCCTCTCTCCGGAGGGTCGCTACGAAAGCCCTTCCGTGGTGCTGCCGTGAACCGCCCTGCTTCCGCCAAGGACCCGTTCGCGGCCAACCAGGCCTCGTTGTCCTCGGCCCTGGACGAACCGCGCGCCGAACTGGAACGGCACGCCTCCAGGAAGTCTCCCCGGGCCGGGGCGACCGTGGCCTCGGGCGGCGCGTCCGGCGAATCCCGCCCCGCTCTGACGGAATCCGTCGACGCGTCGGACCGCCTGGGGACCCTCTCGGCGAAGTTCTCCCTGAGTCCCTTCGAACGCAAGGTGCTGCTCCTGGCTGCCGCCCCGGAACTGGATGGCCGGTTTTCCGAACTGTGCTCCCGGGCCCAAGGGGACCCGACCGCGACGGCTCCCACCTTCGGGCTCGCCTTGGCGGCGTTGCCGGGTGCGCACTGGAGCGCCCTGATGCCGGTGGCTCCGCTGCGCCATTGGCGACTCGTGCACCTGTCGGGGACCAGTCCGACGCGTTCTCCGCTGCAGGTGGACGAGCGCATCCTCCACTACCTCGCGGGCCTCTCGTATCCGGATCCGGAGCTGGAGGGCGCGCTTCTCGCCCATCCGCGCGCGGATGGGGAGATCACGCCGTCGCAATCCACGATCGCCGAGCGACTGGCCGGATTCTGGTCCGGCAAGGGCGGGGAAAGCTGGCCGGTGGCCCTGCTCACAGGCCCCGCGTCGCGCGACAAGATCCACGTGGCCTCGGCCGGCCTGGAGGCGCTGGGGCTGGGGCTGGGGCTCCTTTCCGAGCAGGCGCTGCCGGCGGAAGCCGGGGAGATGGAGTCCTTTGTCCGGCTGTGCGACCGCGAGGCGATCCTGGGCGGCAGGGCCCTGGTGCTGCAGATGGAGGGAGATTCCGATCCCGCGCGCCAGAGGGCCGCGGCCCTGTTCCTGGAACGTTGCCACTGCCTGGTGGGCGTGACCTGCCGCGAACGCTTTCCCCTGAGCTACCGCACCCACGCGGAATTCGAGGTGTCCAGACCCACGCGCCAGGAGCAGCGCGAACTCTGGCTGGAGGGCGCCACCCGAAGCGCCAACCGCACCGGTTCCCGCAACGCCGCCGCGGTTCCCGAGATGGCCGATTTCCTCGCTTCGTCGTTCGATCTCTCCTCCAGCGACATCCGCGAATCCCTGGGGCTGGCCACCGACGGAGAACGCAAGCGCATCGTTCCCGACGAACTGCGTCGCCGTCTGGCCGAGGCCGGTCGAACCACGGCCCGACCGCGCATGGACGGGCTGGCCGTGCGCATCGAGGCGCGGGCGGGTTGGGACGACCTGGTCCTCCCCGATGCCCAGAAGGACCTTTTGCGCGCCATCGCGCGGCAGTTGCGGCACGGCTACACGGTGCGGGAAAAGTGGGGTTTCGCGGGATCCGGCGGACGGGGCCTGGGCGTCAGCGCCCTCTTTTCCGGCGCCAGCGGCACAGGCAAGACCCTGGCGGCCGAGGTGCTCGCGAACGAACTGCTTTTGGACCTCTATCGGATCGACCTGAGCCAGGTGGTGAGCAAGTACGTGGGGGAAACGGAAAAGAACCTGCGTCGCGTGTTCGACGCGGCCGAGGCGGGCGGATCCATCCTGCTCTTCGACGAGGCCGACGCGCTGTTCGGCAGCCGCAGCGAAGTGAAGGACGCCCACGACCGCTACGCCAACATCGAGGTCAGCTACCTGCTCAGCCGGATGGAGACCTTCGGGGGGGTCGCCATCCTGACCACCAACCTCAAGGCCAACATCGACCCCGCCTTCCTGCGCCGTCTTCGCTTCGTAGTCCAGTTCCCCTTTCCCGGCCAGGCACAGCGCGAAGCCATCTGGGAAGCCGTGTTCCCCCGCGTGCTTCCCCGCGAAGGGGTGGACTCCTCGCGGCTTTCGCGCCTGCAGGTGCCCGGCGGAAACATCCGCAACATCGCCCTGGGAGCGGCCTACCTCGCCGCGGAGGCCGGATCCCCGCTGGGGATGGCGCACCTGTTGAGCGCCACCAGGACCGAATGCGCCAAGATGGAGCGTCCCCTTTCCGAGGCCGAAGTGGCCGGGTGGGTCGCGTGAACCGCGTCCATCTGCACGTGGACCGGCTGGTGCTGCGGGGCTTCTCCGAATCGGAGAGGCCTGCCGTGCTGGACGCCATGCGACAGGAATTGACACAGCGGTTGGCGTCTTCGCCCATCCCTTCCGACCGAGCCGGACTGGCTCCGGTCTCGCGCACCCTGGCGGTCCGCGAGGGAGAAAAAGCCGGCGCAATCGGTCGAAAGGCGGGCCGAGAGGTGGCCTCCATCCTGCGTTCTCCCGGGAGCAAGTCGTGAAAGCGCGGACCATGATCGCACCGGCGCACAGCGTGCCCTCGGTTCGGCGCGCACCCCTGCGCCAGGCTTCCCGGCCCGTCCAGTCCCTTCCCGGCGTGATAGAGGCGTCGCGGGAGACGGCGTCCGCGCATCGGTTCGAGGCGCTGGACCCCCTTTCCGCCCCCAGCGTCGGCGGGTCGGGCTTCGCCACCTCCCTCGGCCCCCACGGTGCCGGTCCATTGGTCCGACGCAAATGCGGGTGCCAAGGCACCCAGGCGTGCGAGGATTGCTCACGCGAGCACGCCGCGGTCCGCAGGCGCGGACCGGTCGCTCCCCGACCGACGTTGGAGGGCTCGCGACAGGCGGGCTTGGCGGAGGTCCCGCGCTCGGTGTACGACGCCCTCTCGGGTTCGGGCCGCCCACTGGAAACCCCGGTGGCCGCGTTCATGGGCAAGGCGATGGGATCGGACTTCTCCGCGGTGCGCATCCACGACGGCGGCAGCGCGGACAGGTCGGCGCGGGAGATCGGCGCCGAGGCCTACACCCTGGGCCGCCACATCGCCTTTGCGGCGGGTCGCTACCACCCGGAGACACCCGGAGGACTCTCGCTCCTGGCACACGAGCTCGCCCACGTGCGCCAGGAGGGCGGCGTTCTCCCTCCCAAGCCCTGGCGGCTGGGAGGGGCCCACGACCCCCAGGAACGCGAAGCGGACCACGCCGCCCACCAGTTCCTGTCCGGTGGGTCCGGGAAAACTGCCACCGAGGATCCCGCGCGCCCGGTGCGCCGATCGCTCGCGGGAGTCCTCCTGGGTGCGTTGGCGGGTATCGCCGTGGGCGTCGGGCTCGGGCTCCTTCTGGGGCCGGTGGGCGCGATCGTGGGGGGTCTCGTGCTGGGCGCGTTGGGAGCGTGGATCGGAAACGCGATCTCCGAGAAGGACCGCAAGGCGTCGGGGAACGACTACCAGAAGTTGACCGACCTGCTCACAACCCACTGGGAGCGGATGGACTTCGCCGTCACCGACGCCGAGGCCTCCGAGGCGCTGGGAATCCTGGAGAAGATGCCCGGATTGCGCCTGTTGGAGACGGTGCAGCGGATGCGGCAAGACGGGCTGTGGAAGAAGCTCGGGGAAAACGTCGCGGAGAAGGACCAGGACAGGTTCGTTTCCCTGCAGCAGCGCATCGATCCGAACCTGGGCGTGCTGGCGCCGGGAGACAGGCTCCAGCTTCTGCCCTTCGACCCCAACGGGTCGCGCAGGCCGCCGACCCTCCCTCCCGATGCCACGGCCCAGCAGGCCCTGGACCTCCAGGAAACCTGGGAGAAGAACGCGGCGGAGGAGTTCGAGGTCACGCTGGTCGGAATCCGCCATCCCATGCTGAAGTCGCCCGTTCCCGTGGTCGGGTTGCTCCCCGCCGAGGCTCTCGACGCTCTGGTGGCCGCGTTCGAGGCCAGCGGACAGAATCCCTGGGACCATTTGAAGCTCTGGGTCTCCGAACGCGGATCCTGGTATGCGCCAAGGAACGGCATGATCCGGGGCCGCATGGTGCTGGAGAAGGCGATGACCATCGCCCCCGAGGTTGCGGCAACGGCCAAGCGCCAGAGATTCCTGCAGTTCTACCTCACCCGGCAGTGGGATCGCGGAACGACCATCTCCGGGGACCCCGGCACCAAGAAGACGGAAGACCAGATCGAAATCGAGAAGATGCTGCTGGAAGCGAAGATGGACCACGAAGTGCGCGCGGGCCAGCTCTACATGGAGCGCCTGCAACAGGACCTTGCCGAATTCGACACCCCCGAGGACATGTGGCGCTGGGCCATGGACGAGGCAGGGAAGCACCCGGCCAAGCCCACCGGACTGCAGAAGTTCCAGCGTGCGGCGGATTTCCTGAAACGGAACGCCCGGGACAAGGAAGCAAGTGAAAAGGCGGCGACGAGCGGAACGGAGCCTTCGAAGACGTCCGATCCGAAGCTGGATGTGACGGGAAGCGCCTTCGCCCGGGAGCTCTACCTGCGGTTCCTGGAATGGTACCCCGCGCAGTCCAAGGAGACCCTGGACAAGACCGATCCCGAGCAGGTGGTGCGCAGACTCTCCGCGAAGATCGTCCAGGAATGGGTGGAGGACGTCAGGAAGGGGATCGACGCCAAGATCGCCAAGGACATGGAGGCGCAGAAGGAGAAGGAGCACGAGGAGCGCCTGAACTCGCCGGAACTCGGCCAGAACCTGGACAAGGTGGTGGCCATCATCGTCAAGTACATCTCCACGCCTCCTGAACCTTCCATCGCCGAGGACAAGGATGCCGGGGTGGGCTACCTCATCTGGCCCAGCCAGTTGGAGATCAAGGTCCGGCAGATTCTGGCGGGCCGGATCCTCCACGACTACCTGGCCGTCCTCCAGGCCAACGACCTGAGGAGCCCGGATCCGATGGTCTTCGTGCACGACTGGGTGCGGGACCATCCGGCGGAGATCAAGGCCCTGCTCCTGGTGGAGTCCTATCCCACGGTGGAGAAGTACGACATCCCACCGGAGGACATCCCCGCCTGGCAGACGGCGATCGAGATCGGGGTCAGCTTCATCCCCATCGTTGGCGAGGTCGTGGGAGGCTTGGAAGTGCTTTCCGGACAGGACATGTTCGGGCACAAGCTGAGCACGGTGGACCGGGGTGTGATGGCCATCGCCATCTGCCTGCCCATGGTGGCCAAGATCGCCAAGCTCGGCAAGGCCGCCATCGTCGTGGAGGACCTCGCGAGGACCTACCGCATGACGGAGCAGGAAGCCAACGCCGCGTTCCGCGTCTACGCGGGCTTGAAGCCGGGTTCCGCCGGCGCCAAGATCATCGAGGAGGCCGAGGCCGACATCCGCGCCGGAAAATCCATCACCGACGCCAATCGGGTGAAGGAGATCGAAGGCGTCGCGAAGGATATCGGGTTCACCGACAGGGCCACCGCGGACGCCCTGGGAAAGCCCGCCGACAATCTGGCCAATGCCGGCAAAAGGGCGGAGGAAGGTGCGGCACGCGAGATCGAGAACCTGAAGGTGAACGCGGACACCGTCCCCATCCTGCGCGAAAACCCGGAACTTCGCGGGGCCTTGACGGACAACCCTCTGGCGGCCTCGGTGTTCAAGAAGTGCAGCTCGCCCTGCTTTCCGAAGGAGCTCACGAAGCCGCAGGTGGAAGAGATGGAGGCCTACCTGGAGAAGGTCTCCAAGTCTGGGGAATACGACAAGGACCTGCTGCGCAATTACCTATACAAGAACCGCGGCAGCACCGAAAACCTGCAGAAGGCGATCGATGCGATCAAGAACTACGACGAGGCCGACAGGCTCAACTACATCCTGGACTACTTCGACCGAGGCGGAACGATCAAGCGGCTGCCCTCTCGCGAGGAGGTCGCCAAGCAGATCGAGATGGCCTACCAACTGGGAGAGACCAAGGGCAAGGCGATGGCCCAGACCCTCGGTTACCAGGTCCCTTCCGAGCGGACCTTCGTGAACCCGTTCCTCTACAAGGGAAAGTACGGACAGGGGTTCGACGACATCCTGGTGAAGGGCGGCAACCTGGATACCGGCATCATCGCCATCACCGAGTACAAGGGAGGGCGCGCCGGCCTCGGCAAGGGGCAGATGACGTTGGACTGGGTCCTGGGGAACATCGAGAAGCTGGAACGGGAGGGCGGCGAACCGGGACGGTTCTGGGCGGGGAAGCTCCGCAAGGCGATGCAGGAGGGCCGCCTCGAAGGGATGCTCTACTCCACCCCGCGAGGCGTCACCACCAAGGCCGAATCCCTGGGCACGTACCTGGTACCCAAAAAATGACCGACTTCGCCACCATCTCCGGCGCCCTCGGTCGACGTCGCCTTCCGCGTCCTTCCTGGGCGCGCGCCGAACTTCGCGGCTGGGCCGAACAGACGCTGTCGTACCTGTCCGACCAGCAATTCGCCGCGGAGGCGGAGGGGCCGGCCGTCACCGACTTCGAACTGGCCTCGCGCGGTTCGCGCTGCCGGCGCATCGCCCAGTTCACCAACGTGGGAGGAGGCGACCCGGCCGAGGTGCTGCCCTGGCTGGAGAAGAGCCTTTCGCATCTGGAAGGACTCCTCGCCGGGAAAGGGGCGACGACCCGTTTTCCCGTGCGCGACCTGGATCTCCCCGAAGGCCCCGTCCTCCTCGGGATCGATTCGTCGCTGTGCAATCCCGTTCGCGCGCGGCAGGCGCAGGAGCTGGCCTGGATCCTCGGCGATTCGGACAGGATCCGTCAGGTCGCCAGCCTGGCGCCGCGGGAGTTCGATCCCGATTCCGTCTCGTCGGAATCCAGAACCATCCCGGAGACGGCCTTCCACCTGGCCCGAGCCTGCGCCTCGCTCGCCATCGGCATGGAGGGGCCGGCCCGTCTGGCCTTGGACGCGTCCACGGCGGCGGCGGGGACGGAGGTCCCATGGGAGACCATCTTCGCGCGGGCCATCCTGTCCGGCAGCGGCGAGGCGTACGCGTTCTACCTGCGGGAGCACCTGCGCTCGCGCCGCGACGAACTGGCCGACGAAGACAACATCCGGGACCCGGAATTCTTCCTCGCGCTTTCCGCGTTGGCATTTTCCGCGCTGGCCTTGCGCAGGGGCGTCGCCAAACCCGAAGACCTCCCCGACACCTGGGACCACCCTCTGGCCCTGCTGGAACACATCTCTCCGCCCGGAGAAACCAATGCCCGGACGTGACCTGCATCCCCGAGGCGCCAAGACGGCGTCGCCTCCTTCGCGCGACCCGGTCGCGAAGACGCTGTCCCCGGGCCAGCCCCTGGACCGCTTCCTCCGCGCACCCCTGGAAAGCGGGATGGGACACGACTTCGCCAGCGTCCGCATACACGCCGACGCCCCGGCCGCCCTGATTGCACGGAATCTGTCCGCGCGCGCGTTCACCACCGGGACGCACATCGTGTTCGGCCAAGGCGAATTTTCCCCCCACACTTCCCGGGGAAAGCGACTGCTCGCCCACGAGCTCGCCCACGTGGCGCAACCCAGGCGCGGCGGCACCCCGTCCATCAGCCGACCCGGCGATGCGAGCGAACGCGAGGCCGATCGCGTGGCGGATTCCGCCCTGCGCGGAGAGCGGGCCGTTCCGGTGGAAACCGGAGCCGCCGTCCAGCGCGTTCCCGCACCGGGATCCGGCGCGGACACCATCCTCGAAAACGCCAGCCCCTTCCTGGCGGCCTCGGTGGGATCCGCCAACCTGGACGGATTCGACACGGGGAAATCGGACCTGAAGGCCAAGCACAAGAAGGAGATCGCCAAGACGGCGCACAACATCCAGGTTCTGCTCCGGAAATATCCGCGATCCACCCTTTCCATCACGGGACACACCGACACCGTGGGAAGCGACGCCGACAACATGAAGCTGGGCCAGGAGAGGGCGGATGCCGTTCGGGCGGAAATGGTGGTGCAGGGCGTACCCGAGCAGATCATCTCCGCCGCGGACAGCGTCGGGGAAGGCGCGCCCCAGGCGGTGAAGACCAAGGACGAGACCCCCAACGCCAAGAACCGTCGGGTGGAGGTGCATTTCCATCCCGAGGCCGGCATGGCGGGGCCCGACCTCCCCACCCTGAAAGGCGCCGACAAGCCCCCGGACAAGCCGAAGGACGATCCGATGGCCACCCCCATCGAAGATTTCGGCAAGCCCAGGAAAAGACCGGGACCCCTCGACCCGACCCCCAAGGACGATCCCAACGACCGGACCAGGCTGCCCCCCGATTTCTGGAAACCGATTCCGCCCATCCCCAGGGGAATGGGTCCCAAATCCGTGTTGGACTTCCTGGGAGAGAAGGTCGTCGATCCGTTCGTCGACAAGACCTTGGGCTGGGCGCCCAAGAGCGTGCGGGACAAGGTCAAGGAAGGCCTTCGCGACGGGATCAAGACCGGCTCCGCCAAGGCGGCCCGGGCTGCGGCCGAGGCGGCCGGCGTGAAGGATCCGCAGGCGCTGGACGCCATCGAGAAGACCACCGAAGCCGCCATCCAGGCGAAGGAAAAGGCCCCATGAGCACGCCTCTCGCACCGCGCCTGCTCAAGGGAGGACTGGTCCTTTTGGATCCCGACAGTTCCGCC
>CAYXXL010000065.1:0-11786 GCA_964469025.1 uncultured Fibrobacteria bacterium | reverse complement strand
AGCCGACAACTACGTGATCCTGGTCAACAAGAAATCGGGCACTCTGCTGGAAGCGCTGAACACGGAACTGAACCGGATGCGCACCCCCTCCTCGCCGGATTCCCAATGCCCGCTGGCCCTGCTGTGCGCCAAATACAAGCTTGGATTCACGGTGAGTCCGGCCACCCGACCCGGCATCCCTGCGGTTTCCGCCGCTGGGCCTTCGCCCCGGACCACCGCCAGCAGGGACGCCCCGCAGGATCTCGAGAGCCGGTTGGAGGCGGTGGAGCGCCAGCTCAAGGAGATCCAGGCGAGCCTGGCCCAGATCAACGCCGACTTGAGGGCTGCCGGGAGATAGGGCGCCTCAGCGCTTGGTGGTGTCCATGACCTGCAGGTTGGGGATCCGCCGGGCGAACTGGTACTTGTTCAGCCAATAGTTCTCGTCCAGGCTCGAGTACTTGACCCCTTGGGACGACGTGGCATTCACGAATTTTCCATCGCCCATGTAGATGCCCACGTGTTCGATGCTGTCCTGGGTGGGACCGAAGAACACCAGGTCGCCGGGTTGCAGGCCGAACTTGAAGACGGGCACGCCGAAGGAGCTTTGCCAGGAAGCCTTGCGGGGAAGTTCCAACCCGTAGGCCTTGCGGAAGACCTGACGGGAGAAGGCGGAACAGTCGATTCCGGTCTGGCTGTCTCCGCCCCAGACGTAGGGGATGCCCAGATAGCCGTCCGTCACCTTCTTGAGCGGGGTGATGTCGATCTCGCGACTGGCCACCAGTTTTTTCCCCAGGTTCCGACCTTCGTCCCGGGTGTACGCCTGTCGGTTGTCCGCCAACTGGACGAATTTCGGCCCGCATCCGGACATCAGGACCGCCGACGCGCAAGCGCAGGCCCCGAGGAGGGCGGATCGCCTCTGCCGCCCAGGGTGGGAACAGGTGACCATGAAGGGAAACATAGCTAGGTTGTGGGCGCCATGTTCCTCAGCCGGACCCATCTCCGATCCGTGCCGATGGCAGCGGTGCTCCTTGCGGGAGCAGGCTGGTCGGCACCGTTCTACGGTCGCGACGCACTGGCCGATCTCCGGCAGTACGGCGTCGCCGTGCGCGTGGTCTGCACGGGCGCCTTGGAGCAGGACCAGGAGTCGTTCGCCAACCACATCCAGAAGCGCCTGGAGGCCCGTTCCGTCCCTGTCTGGCCGCAGGGTTCGGTGACCTTGAAGCTCTTCGTGACCAGCATCCAGTCCAACGACGGGCTGTTCGTGGTCCACATGCGCATGGAACTGGACCAGGCCGCCTTCCTGGGGTCCAACAACCGGCTGGTGGACGCCCCCACCTGGGACGCCTGGAAGATGGGAGAGTACCGGGAAGAGGATCTCATGACCGAGGTCGACGACCTCACACGACAATTCCTGAACGACTACATCGCCGCCAACTGAATCCGGAGACTTCCATGAAACGCACGATTCTCCTCCTTCTGGCCGCCTTGGCCGCCGCACGGTCCCAACCGCAGGGGCTCGTGGTCATGGACTACCAGTCGCGGGGAATACTGGACAAGACCGTCCTGCGGGAGCTTTGGGACCGGACCTGGCAGATCGCCGCATCCTTTCCGGAGGCCGGGACGGTGCCGGTGGAAGACACGCGCAAGCGCATCTTCGACCAGAACGTGCTGGTGCCCGTGCGCTGCGACGAGGGCTGCTACCAGAGAATCGCCGTCAAGCTCCAGGCAGCGCAGATCCTGCTGCCATCGGTGGAGAAGACCGGCGACCAGCTCAAGTTCGAATTCGTCCTGGTGCAGGGGGAATCCGGCAGGAAGCTGCAGGACGTCTCCGTCTGGTCCGACGGTCGCGTGGACCGGGCGTTGGCCTCGGGCATGACGAAGGTGCTCGCGGGTACCGGTTCGAACGAGGCCGTGGAGGTTCCGACCGCTCTCTGGACGACCCTGGGCGTGGGTGCCGTGGGCCTGGCCGGCGCGCTCTGGTTCGGGCTCGAACAGAACCGGTCGGTACCCGGTCCGACGTCCCAGGGCCCCATCTTCTAGTTCGCCGACGAAATTCCCTTCCAGTTCATCACCCCCCCGAAGCAGGTCCGACATGGTTTCCAAGGACATCCGCAAACTTCTGACCCGGCTCAATCCCGCCACCGCGCGCTTCCTGGAAGGCGCCGTGGGCTCCTGCGTGCACCGCACCCACTACGAAGCCACTCCCGCGCATCTCCTCGCGCAATTGGTCGAGGACGAGCACGGCGACGTGGCCGTCATCCTGGAAACGGTCAACGCCGACCGGTCCAGCTTCAGGACCCTCCTGCAGGAGGAATTGCGCGCCTGCAAGACGGGCAACAGTTCGCGTCCCGTCTTTTCCCCGGGGCTGGTCGAACTCCTGGAGCTCTCCTGGGCGGAATCCTCCCTCAACTTGGCGCAGGACCAGATCCGCAGCGGTGCCATCCTGCTGGCCTCCTATTCCATCCTCAACCAGTTCTCGCCGGAACTGCAGGACTACCTCCGGACCCTGCAGCCGGAGAAGATCCGGACGGAATTCGACAAGATCGCGCTGAAAAGCGCCGAATCCAAGTCCGTTCCCGCCGCCAAGTCCGCCGCGGGCAAGGAGGGCGGATCGGCCTTGGACAAGTTCACCATCGACTTCACCGAACAGGCGCGCAAGGGCAGGATCGACCCCATCTTCGGCCGCGACGGCGAGATCCGCCAGGCCATCGACATCCTGTCCCGGCGCCGCAAGAACAACCCCATCTTCATCGGGGAAGCGGGAGTGGGCAAGACCGCGGTGGTGGAGGGACTGGCGCTCAAGATCGTCCAAGGAGACGTGCCCGAGGTCCTCAAGGGCGTCCGTCTGCTCTCCCTGGACCTGGGTTTGCTCTCCGCCGGAGCCGGCGTGCGCGGCGAATTCGAAAGTCGCCTGAAGGGCGTCATCCAGGAAGTGAAGGAATCGCCGGTTCCCGTCATCCTCTTCATCGACGAGGCCCACACCCTGATCGGGGCCGGCGGAGAAGCGGGCAAGGGCGACGCCGCCAACCTGCTCAAGCCCGAGCTCGCCCGAGGCGAGATGAAGTGCATCGCGGCCACCACATTCTCGGAATTCCGCAAGTACCTGGAGAAGGATCCGGCCATCGCCCGCCGCTTCCAGCAGGTGGTGATCCCGGAGCCGGACGCCGCTTCCGCCGCGGTGATGCTGCGGGGCCTGCGCGAGCGCTACGAGGAGTTCCACAAGGTGCGCATCTCGCACGAGGCGGTGGAGGCCGCCTGCGACCTTTCGGACCGCTACGTCCCGGGACGCCAGCTTCCCGACAAGGCGGTCGACCTGTTGGACACGGCGGCGGCCAGGGTCCGCATGGGATTGACCACGCGCCCCGCCCGGCTCGTGGGGTTGGACCAGGAGATCCTGGACATCGGATCGGAACTCGATTCCCTGGAACACGACGAGAGCCTCAAGCCCGGCGTTGCCAGCTTGGTGCGCAAGGGCGCGCTCCACGAGCGGCGCGAGGCGGTGAAGCAGGAGGTGGAGGAGATCGAAGGGCGCTGGAAGACGGAACTCTCCAAGGTGAACGAGATCCTGGCTCTGCCCGCCGACCAACCTTTGGAGGCGCGCCGGAAGCTCTGGGAGGAACTGGCCGCCCTGCAAGGCGAAAAACCCCTGGTGCACGCCTACGTGACCAGACAGGTTCTGTCCGAGGTGATCGAGGAATGGACCGGGATTCCCGCCGGCAACATGCTGCGCGACGAGGCCCGCCTGCTCCTGGAACTGGAGAACACCCTGAACGGGAGGGTCATCGGGCAATCCTGGGGCGTGCGCGAACTCGCCCAGACCATCCGCTCGTCGCGCATGGGGCTCACCCGACCGGAAACCCCCAAGGGGGTGTTCCTGATCACGGGCCCCAGCGGCGTGGGCAAGACCGAGGTCGCCAAGGCCATCGCGGATCTACTGTACGGAGGGGAGCGATCGGTGGTGACGCTCTCCATGTCGGAATACCAGGACGCCATCTCCGTGACCGCCCTGAAGGGCGCGAGCGCGGGCTACGTGGGCTACGGCGACGGCGGCACCCTCACCGAAGGCGTGCGCAAGAACCCCTACACCGTGGTGATCCTGGACGAGATCGAGAAGGCCCACAAGGACGTGCTCAACATGTTCTACCAGGTCTTCGACCAGGGCGTCCTGCGCGACGGCGAGGGGCGCGACATCGACTTCCGCAACACCGTGGTGATCATGACCTCCAACCTGGGCCTGGACACCATCACGCGCATGGCCACGGACGCGGAGAACCAGTACGCGTACGAGGAATACACGGAAGCGATCCTGCCCGAGCTCACCGCCCATTTCCAGCCCGCCCTCCTGGCCCGCTGCAAGGTGGTCCCGTTCCTTCCGCTGGGAACGGATTCGCTCCGCCACATCGTGAGCCTGAAGCTCGACAAGGTCGCTCGCCGCCTCGCCGACCAGCACGGCGTCCAACTGGCCTGTTCCGCGGCGTTGCTGGACCACATCGTCGAGCAGTGCAACCTGGTGCAAAGTGGCGCGCGGCTTCTGGATTCGCTGTTGGACCGCGACATCCTGCCGGGTGTTTCCGCTTTGCTGTTGCGCAGGATCGCCGAAGGAGCCCGTGGCAGCCGCATCGCGGTGGGCCTGGGCGAAGACGGGCGGCCTTTCTTCCGCCTGGACGACGGAGAAGACGTCGCACCAGACCCCACCACGTAAGGAGTTCCAGCCATGAGCGCGGACACCACCCTCTACAATTTCTCGGTCGACGGCCTGTCCGCCGGAACCTTCGCCGTGCTCAGTTTCGTCGCCGAGGAAGCCCTGTCCACCGCCACCAGCTTCCAGACCGTGGTCGTGTCGAAGGAAAAGGGCCTGTCCAGGGAGGAGATGGTGGGGAAGGAGGCGGTGTTCTCCATCCACGTGAACGGGGAGCACGCCTTGCACGGGATCGTGGCGGAATTCCACGAGGAGCCCTTCACCGACGTCCTCAGCCGCTACGAGATCGTGGTCAAAAGCCGCCTGGAACTGATGAATTTCGGGGCCCATTGCCGCATCTTCCAGGGTCGCACCGCGCCGCAGATCCTCACCGCCCTGCTGGAGGAGGCCGGGGTGGATCCCAAGTCCTACAAGCTCGCCCTGACGGGAACCTACCCCGCCCTGGACATGCGCGTCCAGTACAACGAGACGGATTTCGCCTTCTTCTCCCGCACGGCCGAGGCGGTGGGGATCTTCCATTTCGAGGAAATCGACGACGACGACGTGGTGCTGGTCCTTGCCGACGACAATTTCGCCTTCCCCCCTTCCCGGCAGACGGACCCCCTGGAGTACCGGCCCGGGGCGGGCCTGGTGGAACGGACCTACGACGCGATGTATTCGCTGCGCCGGTCCAATTCCCTGCAGCGCGGCAAGGCGCGATTTTCCGGCTACGACTACGAACAGCCGGGAGCCGTCCAACGCGGCTCCAACGGCACCGGGAACGGGGAGTGGACCCGCCACGAGACGGGAGCGAAGAGCGCCGCGGAATTGACGGACATTTCCCGTCGCGTCCGGGAATCGGACAACATCTCCCACGACCGGGTGACCTGCACCACCCACAATCCCATGCTGCGCGCGGGCGGCAAATTCTCCATCTCCCAGCAGTTCGGATGGGGATTCGGGGGCGACTACGTCGCGGTTTCCGTGCTCCACGAGGGCTCCCAGGAAGGATCGGTCCTGGGAAGCGGTGCAGATTCCCACTACACCAACAGGGTGGTGGCCCAACCCATCGCCTTGCCCTTCCGTCCCGCGATGTCGACGGCCCGTCCGCGGATCCCCGGCGTGCTGGTGGCCAAGGTGGATGGACCCGACGGACCCTACGCGCACCTGGACGACGCCGGGCGGTACCGGGCGAGGTTCCCCTTCGACGAGAGCTCCAAGGGGCCCGGGGAGGCGACCCCGCCGCTGAGACTCTCTCAGCCCTACGCGGGTCCCGGTTACGGTCTCCACCTGCCCCTCCACAAGGGGTCCGATCTCGTGCTGGCCTTCGAGGACGGAAACATCGACAAGCCCGTGGCCTTGGGGGCGTTGCCCAACCCGTCCCAGAAGAGTCCGGTCGCGGCAGGAAACAAGAGCCAGTCGGTCTTGAAGTCCGCCACGGGAAATCAGCTCCTTCTGGACGACCAGGGCGGCAAGACGCGGGTGGTCCTGCAGTCCTCCACGGGTCAGCAACTCTTCCTGGACGACGTCCCCGACACGGCGGGGGCCCTCTTGCAGACGGTCCACAAGCACCGCCTCCTGCTGGACGACAAGAACGACACCTTGGAACTGTCGGTTTCCGACGGTGCCCATTCCCTCAAGATCCTGTCGGAGAAGGGGATCCTGACCCTCCGGACCAAGTCCGGCCACTTCCTCAAACTGGACGACGACAAGAAGGCCGTGTCGCTGCAGACCGCGGGCGGGCACCTGCTCAAGCTCGATGACAACGGGGGGCAGGTGACCCTACAGGACGGCAAAGGCAAGCATGTGGTGCAGATCGACGCCGGGGGAGGGATCTCGCTCACCACCGAAGGCGATCTCCAGCTTTCCGCCAAAGGTTCGCTGAAGATGAAGGCGAAGGATGTCAGCATCCAGAGCGACAGCGGGGCCATCGACGTGAAGTCCGCCCAGGCGCTGAACCTGCAGGGGATGAACGCGAACCTCAAGGCCGACCAGAACGTCGCCATCCAGGCCGGGATGGAGGCCGGACTGAAGGCGGGTACCAACCTCCAGTTGGAGGGAACCATCAACGTGGAGTCCAAGGCGGGAGTGGCCAACAAGATGACCGGGGTCATGACCAACGTCGAATCGAGCGCCATCAACACCATCAAAGGTGCCATGGTCATGATCAACTGACTCTGGAAACCGGGTGCCACCGACCACCAATGCTCCGATCGCGCCGGAGGATCTTCCCGACACCCACTTGGCGTAGAGGCCGCCATGGCGTACATTCCCCCCTTATGTCCAACGGTACCCTTCCGATCACGCGGGAAGGCCATGAAAAGCTCGTGGCCGAACTGCACCTGTACAAGACCGTCGAACGCCCCAGGATCATCCAGGCCATCCAGGAAGCCAGGGCGCAGGGCGATCTCTCCGAGAACGCGGAATACGACGCCGCCAAGGAGAAGCAGGGGAAGATCGAGGACCGGATCCGGGAACTGGAAGACAAGATCGCCCGCGCGCAGATCATCGAAATCGACGCGTCCACTTCCGAGACGGTGATTTTCGGCGCCACGGTGACCGTGGTGGACCAGGCCACCAGCAAGGAATTGCAATACCAGTTGGTGGGCCCCGAGGACGTGGACATCCTTCGCAACCGCATTTCCATCCTAAGCCCCATCGGGAAGGCGCTGGTCGGGAAGCGTCGGGGAGACGCGGTCCTGGTCACCACGCCACGCGGCGAGAAGAATCTGGTCATCCAGACCTTCCGCTGATGCCCGAACTCGTCCTGATCCACGGCGACAATCCTCCCGAGAGGGAAGTCGTCCTCCAAGGCGAGTTGGAGAAAGCGCTGGGTTCCGGGGGCCAGATCATGGGGGCGCATGTCTTCCAGGGGGCCGAAGCCGACCCCCAGGCACTGGTCACCGCGTTGACGCCCAGCCTTTTTTCCGAAACCGGAGCGGTGGTCATCCAGGGGATAGAGGAATGCCCCGCCGCCATCAACGAAGTCCTGCTCGGGGGCGTGCGCGGGGCCCTGGAGAGCGGAATCTCCGTTTTCCTGGTGGGAGAAAAGGGGCCCAACCAGTCCAGCAAGGCCGGCAAGGCCCTGATGAAACTGGTCAAGGAGGTGGGGAAGGAAAAGTCCTGCCCGGCTCCCAAGCTCCACGAGTTGCCCGGCTGGGTGGAAAAGCGCGCCAAGTTCCGTTTCCGGCGCGCCATGGACCGGGAGGCGGTGGAGCTTCTGGTGGAGAGGGTGGGCACCACGGACTTCCGCAAGGTGGGGGAGGTCCTGGCCGACCTGGACCGGGAGCTGGAGAAGCTCGACTCGCGGCTGGATCCCGGGCAGAAGATCCCGGCGGCACTGGTGGAGGACCTGGTGGGAGACCGCCGACCGGTGTCCCTCCAGGACTTCCTGGACGCCATGGCCCACCGCAAGCCCGCCCAGATGGTGAAAGCCCTGTTGCGTCTGCGGGAGGAGGGCATGCCCGGATTCCTCCTGGCCCAGACCGCGTGGACGGAATTTGTCCAACTTTTCCGGCTCCGCAAGGCGCTGGACCGCGGCGAGCGGGCCGACGGCGCCGCCCGGGACCTGGGCATCAACGACTTCGTGTTCCGCAAGCGCGGCTTCGAACTGGCCGCGAAATCGCGTCCGGCCGACAGATGGCTTTCGGATATGGCATCCTTGTGCAGGATCGAATCGCAGGACAAGAGGGGCCACTACCAGAACGAGTGGCTACTGGAATTGGAATTCCACCAGATCAGCCGGTAGAGGGGGAGAAGACAATGTCCGAGCTCGTAGAGACTCCGCGTGCGCCCACAGGATGCGTTGGATTGGACAGCATGATGCGAGGTGGACTCGTGGAGGGATATTGCGCCGTCGTGGAGGGGTCTCCCGGCACCGGGAAGACCACGCTGGGGCTGCAGTTCCTGGTGGAAGGAGCCAAGCGCGGCGAACCCGGCCTCGCCATCACCTTCGAGGAATTCCCCGAGCAGTACTACGAGAACGCCCAACAGCTGGGTTGGGACCTCCGCGCCCTGGAGGCCGAGGGCCTGCTCAAGGTGCAGTTCTCGGATCCGCTGACCTTCATCCAGGGGCTCCAGGACCTGGAAGGCCACGTCTCGGACCTGGTGGAGGAGTTGGGCGCCAAGCGCCTGCTGGTGGATTCCGTCAGCCACTTCGAACGCCTGACGGAGGATGCGCAGACCCTCCGGAGGATCGAGACCGACCTGATCCACGCCCTCAAGCGCGAGGGATTGACCTCCATCCTGCTCAAGGAGAATCCCCACGTGCTGGGCGGCTGGGACCGCAGCGACAACCGCGTGGCCTTCATCGCGGACGCATTGGTCCTTCTGCGCTACATCGAACTGGAGTCGGAAATCAAGCGCGGCGTGGTGGTGCTCAAGCTGCGCGGTTCCGACCACGACAAGGAAATCCGCCAATACACCATCCAGGCGGGCGGCATGGTGGTGGGCGACGTCTTCCAGGGCGTGGGCGGACTGTTCATCGGGACGGGAGCGCGCGGGGAGAAGGGATAGGCTCAGCGCAGCGGCGAGGGGTCCCGGGAGAGGGCCGTATCGGAAACCGCGCGATCCAGGACCAGCAGATGCGAAAGGTCCAGACTTCCACCCAGGCCGACGTCGCGGAGACTCCAGGAGGATCGATCCGCCAGGGTGGAGGCCGTCGGAACGAGAGCGACCCTCTCGATCCCGTCCGCCGCGAGCCGGAGGGTCTTGCCGTCCCAGGAGAGGCCCAATTGGAACCAGGACTGGCCCGGATCCCACGCCACCGAGGTATCGCGATCACCGCCTTGCAACGTGATCCAGCCGTTTCCGACCCCCACCTGCACTCCCGTGCCAGTGGTGGAATCGGTCCAATCCAAGACCCAGATGGACCCGATGGAAGGCGAGAGTTGGCGCGCGCGAGCACCCACGGAAAAGACGCCGGTGTCCGGCAGGCCAGAAATGATGGTGCCGAGGGACCCTCCCAAGCCGGCCCGAAGAAACCCGCCGGAGTCGACGGGAGAAACGAGAACCGAAGAAACCGATGCCTGGAAGTCGCCGAGGAGGGTGGTTCCGGTGTCCGCGAGCCAAGCCAGATGGAATCCATCCGCGACCGAGAACGGGCCGATCGGCACGGACCCCGATACGCGCTGGCGCAAGGTTGCTTTCCCCGAGGGTGGCAGGAGGAGCCAAACCGTCCGGTCGGCACCCGTGGTTTTCCCCATGTAGGCGGGAATCTCCGTTCCGGTCGAGTCGGTAAACACGGTGGCGGAGTCCGAGAGCAGGGAATCAGGTACAAGCCAGGGCGAAACGATGGGATTCGGTGCACCCGAAAGTTCGGTTCCACCTCGGTAGACGGCACCTGGAGCGGCGAGGGTGATGACGAGTGGATTCGGGCCCGGATCCAGCGTCCAACCAGGGATCCCTCCCACCTCCACCGGAGTGGGCTGTGGAGGCAAGCTGTCGAAGACGAAGCCGGACGTGGAGTCCAGGCGGGTCGATCGCGCCAGTCCTGGGATGGAAACCACCGCCCCTGCGGATCCTCCCAGGACCGTGGCCCGCAGAGGTCGCACGGTATTCAGGGTGCTGGAAAGCGAGGTGTCGTGGTTCCCGCTCAGGTCGATTCGGACGGCAAGCCCCGAAAGACGGGCCTCCAAGGTCCAGGACCCGGAGCCGAACCGGGTCTGCAGAAGGCCTTGGGCGTCCGTCTGCGCATGGATCCAGTTCGTGGCGGTGGAGCTGTCGACGGCGGTGGAGGGCCGGATGGCCACTTGGGCGTGCGCGGCGGGACTGCCATCGGGAAGCAGGAGGATCGCCGTCAAGGCATTCCCCGCTTCCGTTCCCGTGGTCCCCGCGGCGACCCTGTCCTGTCCGCAGCCCGCGAAGAGGAAGGGAAGGAGTATGGGCAGAAATCGTCTCCACAGGCGGGGATCAGACACGCGGGAGGTCCTCCGGGAGCGCGAGGGGAACGAGTTGCAGCGAGAGCTGATAGACGCGATCGGGGTTGTCCATGGCGGCGACGGTGGCCAGGACGCGGGTTCGGAAATCCTTCACCATCTCGACGATGCGGGGGTATCCCTCGGGCGGAATCGACACGGTGAGGGAAGATAGATCGCGGATATCCTTGGGAAGGCCCTCGATGGCCTCCAGGGACAGGAGCAGGGATTGCCGGTGGAAGTGGCGCACCATGGGCGCTTGGGCCGGAGATCCGTCCCTCAGGAAGGCGTCGCGGACTTGCCAGATTCCGTCCGAATCCCGTTCGACGAGCCCAAGCCGTTCCAAGGTGCGAGCCGCTTCGCGCACGCGTCGGGCGGTCTGCCGCGGTCGGAGCAGGTTTCCCAGTCGCGCCCAATCGTCCCCGAATTTCCCGCACGACAGGAGCGAGCGCAGAGCGACGTGGATCCAGCTTTCCCAGTAGGCGGCCTGGATGTCGTCCAGCGGCACCGGCGAGACCTTCCGCAGTTCGGCCATGCGCGCGAAGCACGCCTGCGCCTCGCGGTGTCCCTTGGCCTTGGCGTGGTGCACGCACAGCCGGAAGTATTCGGCCTCGTTTCCGGAGAGTTTCAACAGATCGCAGACCGGTTGGATCCGGGAATGCGACAGATGCCGCTCCTGGGCCAGGATCTTGGACAAGAGACTGGGATCCATGGCCAGATGCGACGCCATCCAGCGCAGCGAAACCGCCGCGCGCTCCGTCCGCTCGCGCTCCAACCATTCGCGCAGGAAGACGCGGTAGTCGGTGGCGGTCCAGACGGAGTCCATCCTTCCAACTTGCCTTTTCCGGGGCATCGCGGAAAGATTCCCAGTCCGACGGGTGTGGACATGTTGTCCCGGAGCCATTTTGGGAATGGACAGGATGTCCACAGGAAGAATGGGCGCGGGTGTCGGTTTGCGACCGGGAAGCGCGAACTTTTGGAAAGTCGTCCATCCCCATCGAAAGGAGTCTTCCATGCGCATCGTCCCATCCCTCCTCCTGGCCGCGGGCCTCGCCGCCGCCGCCCGGGTCCCCGTCTTGTCCGAACCGCGGAGCTTGCCGTTGCAGGGGCACACCTTCTACGCCAACGACGCCTGGGGAGACTCGACCCTCTGGGGTGGCCATACGGGAGGTTTCTACCGCTTCATCCGGAGCGGCCAAGTCTACCTCGATGAC
>CAYXXL010000064.1:0-11806 GCA_964469025.1 uncultured Fibrobacteria bacterium | reverse complement strand
CCAAAATTAAAGTTTACAGAACTATTTTTAAAATGATAAGGAGAGTATTCATGGATCAACCCATCTGAACACATTCGAATGCCTTCCCATTGCGAAGTTAAAGCCGCAGGATCCACCGCCCAAGTCGCATCCGATAAGCCGTGCTGCTCGTCTATTTCCATTTTAACGTCCAAGTCTGATACACTTAGTACCGGTCTGCCACTGGATGTAATATCTTGGCTTTCAACGTAATCCTGACAAATGGTTGAGCTTATATCGCCACTTGTGTAGGACACGTCGATGTCATACCTATAGTTAAAGGTATAAATCTGACCACCATTCGGAGGTTCAAAATCAAAATTACACGAATTTGCTTGCAAATTAGTTATGGGCGCAGTTCCGGAATTTATAAGGGATATAAAGCTTGATTGATTTGACCATATACTTTGACAATAGTCTTTAATTGCATTCTTTACGTTCGGGTTCTGTTGTGCAATCAACCACGCAGCCTGAGCCGCGTCAGTACCGCTCTCGGTGCAAAGTGCAGTTGCTTGCGCATCAGTTAGCGTCTGGTTTACCCCTGAAGGTATTGGAGGTGCACCGGGTTCGGGGATACCTCCGCCTGTGGAGGACACATCACATCCAAGGAATCCGCTAATGAGAACAAATCCCAGAATCACCCGAGTGGCTGTGGCACACCATACCCGGCTACGTCGCTTGAATCTATTGGAGGAATTTTCCATTGTAAAAGTTTATGCAAGGCTACCCCCGCTTGTCAAGGTTGACTTGTTTCCTCTTTGTATCACTGTCGAATTGATCTCCCCCTGAATCGACCCGGGAATTGAGCCGGGCTCCTAATTTGAGGCACACTTTGGTGGTGTACCCGGTGGTTGCAGAATGGTTGGCCTCTGCCTTGGCTGGTGGCAAGTAGCCGATAGAACTGAGCAGGCGCCGGTTGTTCATCCCCCTCCCCTGACCAGACGGTATCGCAACTCCCGCCGCCACGGCGCATCGCCGTGCAGGCGGGCGCGCAGATTCTGACGTACCACCTCCCCTCCCCGCGTGAACTGCTCAATCTTGTTGGGGTAATGGGGGACGGAGTCCACCACGAAGGCGCGGGTTTCCCAAGGGCCGCGCCCGATCCTTGAGCCGCCGGAGCCAGGTGTGAAATTCGGGTCCGGGGCGGGGGCTCCAGAGAGGGGAAGCCAAGCCGTTCCGCGAAGCAGCGCAAGCACCGTGCAGCGCAGAAGCGAGCTGCGAGGATATATTCCTGGCATGACCCGAACCCTTCATGTCGACTACGACGACGCCTTGCTCCTCTCCTCTGGGCTTCCCTCCCAGGAATTCGAGAAGGAGGCCGTGCTGGCAATGGCGGGAAAGCTGTTCGAGATGGGACGCATTTCTTCGGGCCGAGCGGCACGGATGTGCGGAATGGAAAGAGTGGAATTCCTGCACTCCCTGGAGAAGGTGGGCATTTCCCTGAACAACATGCGCCTGGAAGACGCCGACGACGAGATCGCTTTCGCCCTTGGCCATTGATCTCGTCTGCAACACGGGTCCGATCCTGGCGCTCGGCAAGATGGGACTCCTGGACGAGTTGCCTTCGCTCGGACTGAATTTCGCATTCCCGAGGGCAGTGGCGGACGAGTTGGATCTTGGAGTCCGGATGGGTTTCCCCATTCCACGCCCAGCTTCGATCCCAGTCTTGGAGCACGAAGCAAATCCAAGCTTCGAAGCGGCCCTGGACCGCGGCGAAGCGGCAGTGCTGCATCTTGCTCTGGTGCTGGGAGTTGGATGCGTTTGCATCGACGAGTGGCGCGGAAGAAGAGCCGCTCACGCGCTTGGTCTCCGGGTGATCGGATCCTTGGGAATTCTGGGCCGCATGTTCCTCAACGGCATCGTGACCGATCTGCGGCAAACGATCGAAAAGGCAACCCTGGCCGGAGTCTGGTACGACCCCGCGCTCCTGGAAAGGTTTCTGAACTCGGTGGAAAGCAAAGGAAAGCCCTCGTCAGCACCCTGACCAGACGGTACCAAACCACCCGCCGCCACGGCGCATCGCCGTGCAGGCGGGCGCGCAGATTCTGACGTACCACCTCCCCTCCCCGCGTGAACTGCTCAATCTTGTTGGGGTAATGGGGGACGGAGTCCACCACGAAGGCGCGGGTTTCCCAAGGGCCGCGCCCGGCCCTTGGGCCGCCGGGGGCAAAGGCGCAAAAGAGAAGACCAGGCACTCCACCGCGGTTCTCGATGATATCTTGGAGACATGAAATCACTTGCTGAAACCCATCCGTTCCTGCAAGACCGGAAGGTAGCAGAGGCGTTTCTCTGGAAAAGCACCTACGGCTCATCCCTTTTCGAAGGCGCGAAAGGTTTGTTGGCGCTGGCAGACCGCTCCAAGCCCTCTGCGAAGAACGCGGCAAGGCCAGCCAAGTCTCCCAAGTAGCCCCGCTTGACGGCCTCCAAGTAGGCGCCCCGGCGGTTCACGCTACCACTTCCCGAAAAGCCGTGGTCGGGTGGCACCAATCCGGCTTGTAGGAAGCATAGATCGGCGAGCCACCGGGCCACGCGTCCGTTTCCTTCCCGGAAGGGATGGACGAACAGAAGTTCCGCATGGACGGCCGCCGCATTCGAGCAGACTTCCTCCAGGGAACCGGGCTTGAATGGGGTGAGCTTGCGGAGAAGTCCTGCTTCCAGATTCCGCATGTTCTGGTCCACCAAGTGGGCCGGAGGCCATCGGAAACCGTTCTTCGCCATCTCCACTGTGCGGTATTTGCCAGCCCAGTTGTACAGGCCGCCCAGCCAGTCGCGATGCATGTCGCAGAGGGTCTTGGCCGTGAACCGGGTTTCGGTCGAGACTTTGGACCACCAAGCCGTCTGCGCCTCCAGCAAGAGCTGGAACTCGGCCTGATCCATGTCGCGCTTGCTGGTGATCTGACGCAGGTTTCGAAGTACGCCGGAGCGCGTTCCCGGCTCCAACTCCGCTTCGCTTCCGGTGGCTGTTTTGTAACGGGACATCAGACCTCCACCAGACGGGATGATCTCCCCACGCACGACTCGAGGGAACAATGAAGCCAAGAATCTAGCCCAATCTCCCCCATCAGGTCGGGGGGACGTGCGCACGAAGCCTCGAAGCGACAGCAACAAGACCACCCCGTCCGGTTCCGCCGTCCAGCCCTCCAAGGGAGGGGAATTGCTGCACCTGCCCTAAATTCCCCTCCTCTGGAGGGGTACGCCGCGGGCGGGGGGTGGTCCGCTGCTCCACCCGCCACCACGGCGCATCGCCGTGCAGGCGGGCGCGCAGATTTTGACGAACCGCCAAGCTCTCCACGTCCGCACGGAACCATCGAAACGGCGAGGGGTCCAGGGGGTCAAAGTTATTCGAAGGCCCCGCGTTCGGGGCCGGAGAGCCTGAGACCCCCGGCGCGCGGGATTGCCAAGGGTCCGCGCGTTCGGATCCTTGGCCCGCCGGGTACAGGGGCCGCGGCAGGCCCCTGTAGTTGAGCCGCACCGCAGGTGCAAAAATGGTGGCCGCGCCGCCAGGCGCAAGAAAGAACGCCCAGCGCCCTAGGAACCAAAACTTAAAACAAATAATTAAAAACCTTAATATTGCCTCCCCAAGCGGACCAAAGGAGAGTATCCTCCCAACGTCTCCAGCTCGGACTCCATCCGGTAGATGATGGATGGAGTTCAAGATGAAAACATTCGGATGGCCTGGCACGAAGAAGGATCTCTCGATCCGATGGGGCTCGAAATCCCTGATGTTCTTGGCGCTTGTGGCGGTAGGGCTGGTCTTCCTGGTGCTCCTGATCGGCACCGGGAACGTGCGAAAGCGCGCCTTGGTGGAGGTCCGCGCACGCCTGGCATCGCAGGAGGCGCTGCGCGTGGACCTGGTGAACGACCGGGAAAAACTGTTGAGCCGGGAAGCGCTGTTCCTGGTTTCCCTGCCCACCGTCCAGGAAATCGCGCATACAACGAGACTCGCCGCATTCCGCTCGCAGGGGATCGATCGGGAGATGACGCGGAAGCGGCAGTTGGCGGACGTCTTCATGAGCTTCGCCCTGACCAATCCGGAGATCCTGCACCTGCGGTTCCTGGGAGTGGCCGACAGTGGGAAGGAGTTGGTGCGCGTGGACCGCAAGAATGGAGTGTTGGTGGTGGTGCCACGGGTCAACTGGATCGTCTGGCCGACCGGGACTACTTCATCAAGACCGCCTTGTGCAAGCCCGGCGAGGTCTACCTCTCGGAATTGAAGCTCGACCGCACCAACGGCTCGGTCGATGTGCCCCACCTGCCCATCCTGCGTGCGGGTGCCCCCATCTTCGACAAGGACGGCATCCTGAGCGGGATGATCTTCGTCAGCGTCGATGCGCGACCGATGCTCGCGGAATTCCGCAGCACCCTGATGGCTCCTTTCCAAACCTACCTGACCAATGAACGCGGCGACTTCCTGAGCCATCCGCGGGAAGAAATGGACTTCGGTTTCGACCTGGGGACGCTGCACCGATGGCAGGATGAATTCCAGGGGACCGGATCCGACGACGCCGCACCCCATTGGGTCCAAAACTCCACGGCACCCGCAGGTTCGGTCCTGGTGGTCAGGAGCAGAGTGCCGCTCGACGAGTTCGGGCGCCATCTCGTGGTCGTGGCCACCTATCCGGAGTCCGGCCTGCAGGCCACGGTATCGCGGTCGCGAAACGCCACATTGGCCGTGGCCGTCGGGATCCTGGGGCTTGGTGGATTGCTCCTGTTCCTGTTCCTGCGGCTCCAACGGGGTGTTCGGCGCAGGATCGAGGCGCTGAACCTGGACCTGGAACAGCAAGTCCGCGATCGCACCGCCGAAATCAGATCGTATTCGTCGTTGCAAAGGGCCATCCTGGCCACCGCCGGATACGCCATCATCGCCTCGGACACCGAGGGGATCATCACGCTGTTCAATCCGGCCGCCGAGGCCATGCTGGGGTACTCCTCGTCGGAAGTCGTCGGTCATGCGACTCCGCTGAAGTTCCGCGACGCCCAGGAGATGAAGACACTCGCGACGGAACTCTCGAAGAAACGCGGCGTCCCGGTGTCCGTGGGCTTCGAGATCCTGCTCGAGGACGCGCTGGAGGCGCGGATGGGCAAGGAATGGACCTTCGTGCGCAACGACGGAAGTCGCCTCAGGGTGCTCCTCACGGTGAGGCCGCTCAGGAACCAGGAAGGGGACATCTTCGGCTACCTGGGGATGGCGGTGGATCTCACCGAACACAACAAGATCGAAGAGGCGCTGCGGGCCAGCACGGCCGAGGCGGTGGCGGCCAACAAGTCCAAGGCGGAGTTCCTCGCCAACATGAGCCACGAGATCCGGACACCCCTGAGCGCGGTCCTGGGCCTGGCGCATGTCCTCGAAAACCGCGCCCTGGAACCGGACATGCGCGACCTGGTCCAGAAGATCCGTCGCGCCGGAACCTCCTTGCAGACCCTGATCGACGACGTCCTGGACTTCTCCAAGATCGAAGCGGGACACCTGGAACTCGAGAGCGCCGCCTTCCGGCTGGACGACGTCCTGGACAACCTGGCCACCATCATGGGAGCCAACGCGGGAAGCAAGAACATCGAACTGGTGATCGGGGCCGCACCGGAGGGAACCACCTACATGGTGGGGGACTCGCACCGGTTGGAGCAGGTGCTCATCAACCTGACCGGCAACGCGATCAAGTTCACCGAACGGGGATCCGTCACCGTCTCCATGGAACTCGTTTCCATGGTGGAAGACGAGGCGACCTTGCGGTTTTCGGTGCGGGACACGGGAATCGGGATCCCGCTCGACAAGCAGCGGACCATCTTCGATTCCTTCTCCCAAGCCGACTCCTCGACCACCAGGCGGTTCGGCGGGACCGGGCTGGGACTCGCCATCTGCCGCCTCCTGGTGGAGAAGATGGGCGGAGCCATTGAAGTCCGGAGCGTGGAGGGGCAAGGATGCGAGTTCCTCTTCACCATCGTTCTGCACAAGGCCCAACCCGATGGAACCGATGCCCTGCCGCTCCCCGGCCTCCATGTCCTGGTGGCCGACGACAACGAGTTGTCGCTGGACGCGATCGCCGCCGTGGCCACCTCCATCGGATGGCTGGTCGTCGCGGTGGGGTCGGGAAACGAGGCGATCGAGGAAACCCTGGTCCGGGCGCGAAGCGACCACCCCTTCGACGTCCTCCTCCTGGACTGGAAGATGCCGGAGTTCGACGGACTCTCCACGGTGCTGGAGTTGCGGGCCCGGTTGGAGAACAGGACGCCGCCCATCGTCCTGTTGGCCACCGCGTACTCGCGCGAAGAACTCGCGAGGTGTCCCGAAAGCCGATGCGTCGACGGCATCCTCTCCAAGCCCTTGACGGGATCGAGCCTCTACAACGCCGTGGTGGGAGCGCAGCATCGGCGCAAAAGCCGGCTGCCTTTGGAGCTGGCGTGCCACGAAAGGCGGTTGTCCGGCATCCGGGTCCTGGTGGTCGACGACAACGAGACCATCCGGGGACTGATGATGGCGATCTTCGAGGACGAGGGCGCGACGGTGAACCTCGCGGAAAACGGCGAAATCGCGGTGGAGTGGCTGCGCGCCAATCCCCGATCGGTGGACATCGTCCTCATGGACGTGCAGATGCCGGTGATGGACGGCTACGCGGCGGCACGCGCCATCCGGAGCACCCCTCTCATCGCGGACCTGCCCATCGTCGCGTTGAGCGCCGGAGTGTTCCGGTCCGAACAGGAAGCCGCCCTGGAATCGGGCATGGACGACTTCCTTCCCAAGCCGTTCCAGGTGGAGGACCTGGTGCGGGTGATCCTCCACCTCACGGGCACGATGATGCTCACCCACACCGCCCCGGAAAAGCGGCCCCCGACCACCGCTTCGTCCGAGGACGCCATCGACCTCGCGTTCGGCCTTTCCCAATGGAAGACCCGGCAGGTGTTCTTCGGGCGACTCGAAAAATTCGCCGCCGAGTACGCCGGATTCGCCCAGGACGTGGCAAGTTACCTGGAAGCGGGAGATGTCCGGAAAGTGTCCTTCGCTCTCCATCGACTGAAGGGGACGGCGGGCGCCCTGGCGATGGCCGACCTCGCCGCGCAGGCCGAGCGCCTGGGGCGCCTTCTCCACGACGGAGGCGACCCTCGCACCTCCCTCGCCGAGTTCCGCGACTCCATGGACCTCGCCCTGGCCGCGATACCCGCCATGGTCGCCACTCCGTCCTGATCTCCGCGGTGCGGGCCTTCCGGCCTACCCCCACACCTCCCAGGCCACTCCCACCAGGACCGCGAAGCTCAGGAAGACGTTCGCGCGGAAAAAGCCGCCCTGGATGGCCAATTCGTCGCCGTCGCGCAGGAGATGCACCCACAACAGCGACAGCGCGCACAGGAGCGTCACGGCGCGCCAGCCGTTCCCCCAATGCGCCGAGTGCCCCGCACAGACGAGAAAGACGATGGTCGCGGCATGGAAGATGGCTGCCACCCGCAGCGCCCGGGCCCTGCCCAGGAGCACGGGGATGGACCGCAGCCCGCGATCGCGGTCGAAGGCCTCGTCCATGGTGGAATACACGATGTCGAAGCCGGAGAGCCAGCTCCAGAGCGCGGCACCCAGCAGGGCGGGAACGGCCAGAAACCGTCCGGTGACCGCGATCCCCGCCGCCAGCGGAGAGATGCCGATGGCGACCCCCAGCCAGAGATGGCAGAGCGCCGTGAACCGCTTGGCCAGGCTGTAGCCCAGGACGATCACCAGGGCCAGCGGCGAAAGACCCAGGCAAAGGGGGTTGAGGAGCGCCGAGAAGACCACGAACACCGCGGCGTTCCCCGCCACGAACAGGAGGGCGGCCTCCGGCGACACCCTCCCCGCGGGGATGTCGCGCCGGGCGGTGCGGGGATTGGCGGCGTCGTGCTCGGCGTCGATCAGGCGGTTGAAGGCCATGGCGGCGTTGCGGGCCGCGACCATGCAACCCACCACCAGGAGCGAAGGAATCCAACCCGGCTCGCCGTGCGATGCCGCGAGCATCCCCGCCAGGGCGAACGGCAGGGCGAACAGGGTGTGGGAGAACCGGACCAGGGAGAGCCAGCGGCGAAGATCAGCCATTTTCCGTCCAACGGGGGGAGATGTCCGCGTCCAGTCCCAGGAGGTCCAGGACCCTGGCGAGCACGGTGTCCGCGAGATCCTCGAACGATGCCGGGTGCTGGTAGAAGCCGGGGCTCGCGGGCACGATCCGGGCGCCGGCCTCGGACAGTTCCAGCAGGTTGCGCAGGTGGATGCGGGAGAGCGGAGTCTCGCGCAGCACCAGGATCAGGGGGCGTCCCTCCTTGAGGCAGACGTCCGCCGAACGCAGCAGGAGCGTCTCGGCGGTCCCGGCGTTGATGCGCCCCGCGGTGCCCGCGGAACAGGGGACGACGACCATTCCCCGGTGGCGGAACGATCCCGACGACGGGGGCGCGAACAGGTTCGCGTCGTCGTGGCGAACGACCGACCCCGGCAGTCCGTCCGTGCCCACGGGAACATCCCCGGGCAAGGGGTGGTGCTCGAAGCGGCAGACCTGCTCGGCCGTGGAGGACGCCACCAGGTGCGTCGCCATCCCCAGGGCGCGCAGGTGCGAAAGGAGGCGAGCGGCGTAGATGGACCCGGAGGCTCCGGTCACGCCCACGACGACGCGTCGGTCGGATTCCGTCACGGGGTCGGACCGGTCGCTCAGTTGAAGTCCCGTCTCGAGAACCACAGCGAGGAAAGGGCCAGCAGGAACACGGTCCAACCGAGTCCGTGGACGGTGCTCCAGAAGACGTAGCCGTTCGGAAGCGGGATCCCATGCGCGATTTGCGACCGCACGTTGAAGATCTCCAGGTCGGGCAGGGTCCAGTGGGCGATGCGGGCGCACCACTCCACCAGCGGACTCGCGGGCACCGCCCCGGGGATGTGCGCGGAAGCCTTGCGCATGGTCTCCATGTACTGGAGGATGCCGCCGGACAGGTGGCTCGCCAGGAACACCGCGAAGGTCAGCAGGGAACTGACGACCGGGGTCGAGAAGGAACTGAACATCAGGGCCACCGCGGTGATCACGGCCATTTCCCAGAAGGTCTCGTAGGAAGCCAGGAGCAGTCGGGGATCGAAGCCGTCGTGCGCCGCGCGCAGGACGCCCCAGAGCGCGAGGGTCATGGCCAGCACCTTCAGCGCCAGCACCAGCACCAGACCCAGGTACTTCCCCACCAGGAACTGCGAGCGGCGCACGGGCTTGGAAAGGAGGGTGAGGATGGTCTTGCGCTGGATCTCCTTCTGGATCAGGCCCACGCCGATGAAGATCGCGATGGCCAGCCCTCCCAAGGACATCACGCCCAGGCTGAAATCCACCACCACCACGCTGCGGTCGAAGACCGACCAGTCGCCCAGGAGCTTGGAGAAGCCAACCAGGAGCAGCACGAAGAAGAGCAGGGTGTACAGGATCTTGTCCCGCACCGTCTCGCGGAAGGACGCCAGCGCGATCCACCAGAGCTCACGCAAGTTCCACCTCCTTGGCCAGCAGATCCTCGAGCTTGGACCGGTGTCCGGGGTCGGCGGGATTGGACAGGATCTGGTCCAAGGTGCCCGAGAGCCGGAGGGTCCCGCGGACCACCATGGCGGCGTGGGTGCAGATCTCCTCCACGTCGGAGAGCACGTGGGAGGAATAGAAGATCGTGGTTCCGCGGCCGTGGAGCTCCTGCATGGCAAGGCGCACGTCGCGCCGACCCATGGGGTCCAGCCCGCTCATGGGCTCGTCCAGCACCAGGAGGCGCGGGCGGGCGATCACGGACTGGGCCAGGCCCAGACGCTGGGACATCCCCTTGGAATAGGTGCGCAGCCGGCGCTCCAGCCAGCCGGTCTCCACCTTGCACAGGGCGCAGGCCTCCTCGATGCGCGAAGGGAGATCGGGTCCGCGGATCCCGGAGAGCCTTCCGTAGTAGCGCAGAAGCTCCAGCCCGGTGAGGTAGTCGTAGAAATAAGGCTGCTCGGGCTGGAAACCCACTTCCCTCCGCGAGGCGGGGTCCAGGGGGTTCTTCCCCATCACCAGGACGGTTCCCGAACTGGGACGGATGAGCCCCATGAGCGTCTTGATGGTGGTGGTCTTCCCCGCCCCGTTGGGACCGATGAAGCCGTAGAGGGAGCCTTCCGGGACGTCCAGGGTGATGGACTTCACGGCCTCCACCACCTTCAATCCCCTCTCGATCCCCAACCGGTAGGTCTTGTGGAAATCGCGGATCTCGACGAGGTTCACGAATCCTCCCGTTGTTTCGCCTCCCGATCCAACCTGCGCTGCCGGGACCGCGCGACCATCTGGACCACGCGACCAGCATAATACAACAACAGGCCGCCCACCAGCCAAGGCAGCATCTCGGCGCGGCTCGGGCGGTCCCCGGCGCCCATCGCCTTGGCGACCTTCCAGACGCCGACGATGATGAGCAGCTGTCCCGCGATCTTGATCCAGAAGGGCCATTTCCACCATTCGAGCTTCACCACGAACTCCTCCCGAAGCGCAGTAGGTCCAGGACCTCGCGCAGGCCGTCCAGAACCTCCTCCTTGTCCATTCCCCCGTCGCCCTCCCCCGTTTCGGGGTCGGGCAGGAGCATGCCCAACTGGCCCGGATTCTCCGGACGGCGGGACTCTTCCGACAATTTCCGCCTGGCGGCCTGGATGGTGAGGCGCTCGTCGTAGAGCATCGCGCGGATCCGGCGCACCAGATCCACTTCGCGCTCCCGGTACTGGCGCTCCCCCCCGCGGATCCGGCGCGGCCGCAACTGGGAGAATTCGCTCTCCCAGTAGCGCAGCACGTGGGGCTCCAGACCGACCATCCCGCAGACCTCCTGCAGGCCCCACCAGGATTTGTCCGTCTCACCCAAGCTCTGCCCTGGCGGCGCGCGCCATCAGGGCTTCCACGCCCTCCCGCGCCGGCTTTCCCTCGAACAGGACGCGGTAGACCTGCTCCGTCAGCGGCATCTCCACGTGGTGCAGGCGGGCGAGTTCCCGCACGCCGGCCACGGTCCGCACCCCCTCGGCGACCATGGTCATGCCGGAGAGCACTTCCTGCAGGGGACGGCCCTTGCCCACCTGCTCGCCCACGAACCGGTTGCGGCTGTGCCGCGAGATGCAGGTGGTGATAAGGTCGCCCATGCCCGCCAGGCCGAAGAAGCTGTCCCTCCGGCCACCGAGCTTTTCGCCCAGCCGGGCCATCTCCACCATGCCGCGCGTCATGAGCGCGCCCCGGGTGTTGTCGCCCAGCCCCAGGCCGTCCAGGATCCCGGACGCGATCGCGATCACGTTCTTCACCGCGCCGCAGAGCTCCACGCCCACCACGTCCGTGCTGCGGTAGGTGCGGAAGTACGGAGCCAGGAAGAAGATCTCCTGCAGGGCAGCGGCCGTCTCCTCGTCGCCGCTGGCCACCACGACCGTGGTGGGGACCTGCCGGGCCACCTCCTCCGCGTGGGAGGGGCCGCTGAGGACGGACACGTTGTCCCCGGAGGCTCCGGGGAGGACTTCGCGGACGATTTCCGTCATCCGCTTGAGGGTCTTCTCCTCCACGCCCTTGATGAAGCTCACCCACTGGCGGGACGCCACCTGTTCCGGCGACAAGGTCCTGGAGAGCGCCGTGCAGACCCCGCGCAGGGTGTGGGAGGGCACCACCAGGCACACCACGGCGGCGCCTTCCACCGCCCGCGCCAGGTCGGAGGTCACCTCGACGGATTCCGACAACTTCACGCCCGGGAGCTTGTCCGGAAGCTCCCGGGTCCGGGAAAGTTCGTCCGCGACCTTCGCGGAGTACTCCCAAAGCCGCACCTTCAGGCCCTTGGCCGACAGGAT
>CAYXXL010000063.1:0-11963 GCA_964469025.1 uncultured Fibrobacteria bacterium | reverse complement strand
TTCTGGTTGACGTCGTGCTGGTACTGCCCCACCCCGATGGATTTGGGGTCGATCTTGACCAGCTCCGCCAACGGGTCCTGGAGGCGGCGTGCGATGGAGATGGCCCCGCGGATGGTCACGTCCAGCTCGGGGAACTCCTTGACGGCCAGGGGGGACGCCGAGTAGACCGAGGCCCCGGCTTCGGAGACCATCACGATGTGGGGTCGTCCCGCTTCCTCGGGGATTTCCTTGATCACCTTGCGCAGGAACGATTCCATCTCCCTGCCGCCGGTGCCGTGGCCCACGGCCACCAGGACCGGTTTGTGCCGGTGGCAAAGGGCCAGGAAAACCAGCATCGCTTCGTCGAACTGGTTGGCGGGTTCCAGGGCGTGGACGGTGGCGTGCTCCAGGAACTTTCCGGTCTCGTCGACCACGGCCAGTTTCTGTCCTGTGCGGAAGCCGGGATCCACGCCGATGACCGTCTTAGCGCCCGCCGGGGGGTACATGAGAAGGTCGTGGAGATTCTTGCCGAAGACCTTGTAGGCCTCGGCCTCGGCGTGTTCCTTGAGCAGGAGCCGGATGTCGGTCTCGATGGACGGGGCCAGGAGCCGTTCGTAGGCGTCGCGGGCCGTGGCGGAAAGGACCATCCCGACCATGGTGGCGGGATGGGTCACCAGCTTGGAGGCCACGAATCCCACGGCAGGTTCCACGTCCACTTCCACCTGGGAACGGAGGACCTCCTCCTTCTCACCGCGCCGGATGGCCAGGATGCGGTGCGAGGGCAGGGTGGAGACCTTCTCGCTGAAGTCGTAGTACATCTCGAACTTGGTGCGCTTGCCCACCCACTCCTTGCGGGCCTCGCAGCGGAGGATGCCCTCGCGCTCGGCCTGGTTGCGCAGGCCCTGACGGATCTCGATGACCTCGGAAAGCTCCTCGGCCAGGATGTCGCAGGCCATCCGAACGGCGGTGGCGGCGTCGGGAACGCCCTTCTCCTCGGAGACATACTCCGGAGCCAGGTCTTCGGGGGAAAGCGAACCTTCGCTTTGGCGCTCCACCAGGAGCCTGGCCAGCGGCTCCAGCCCCGCCTCGCGGGCGATGGTGGCGCGGGTGCGGCGCTTGGGCTTGTAGGGGAGGTAGACGTCCTCCAGTTCGGTCTTCTGCCCGCAGGCCTCGATGCGCGCCTTGAGCTCGGGGGTGAGCTTGCCCTGCTCCTCGATGGACTTGAGGATCGCGGCGCGGCGCTCGTCCAGCTCCTTGAGGTAGGTGAACCGATGGTCCACCTCGCGGAGCACGGTCTCGTCCATTTCGCCGGTGCGCTCCTTGCGATAGCGCGCGATGAAAGGAATTGTCGCCCCCTCCGCCAGGAGCGCGAGGGTGTTGGCGACCTGCCACACCTGCAGGTTCAGTTCCTTGGCGATGAGGGCTGCGTAGTCCATGGACGGCTCCGGGAAGTGGTTTCCGGTCCTCCGCGCCGAGTTGGGCGGCAACGGAAGGGCGAGAAAGATACCACCGGTTCGGGGAGCCCGATTCCATCGCGGAGAGACGGATCGCCGTGGCTATCATTTCCGGATGATCCTCTCGCGGACGACCATCGGAAAATTCCCGATCCTCACCCTCGCGGATCCCGATTCCGGAGCCTTCGTTTCCGTGCTCCCCACGCGTGGCGCGACGGTCCATCGCCTGGGACTTCCGGGGCCCGACGGCGCGATCCACCAGGTGCTGCAACCCATGCGCACGGAAATCGAGGTGGAACGGCACCGCTGGGCCAAGGGCGCGCAGCTCGCCCCCTGGCCCAACCGGATCCAGGACGCTCGCTACGAGTTCCAGGGAAGTCGGCTCGAACCCGCCAAGAACTTCCGTCCCCAAGGTGGACATGCCATCCACGGCTTGGCGATGTTCGAGACCACCAAGGTTTCCGCGAAGGACCCCGACGCCGGTTGGTTCGAACTGTCGCTCGGATCCCGAGGATGGCAGGGATACCCCTACCCCATCCGGATGTCGTTTCGGTTCGCATTGGATCCTTCGCGAGGATTCCGGATGGAAACGACCTTCGAGAACATCGGAAAGAAGGATCTCCCGGCCGGACACGGCTGGCACCCCTACTTCCGCTTGTCGGATTCCGTCCTGCCCTGCCTGCTGACACTCCCGGTGGGAAAGCGACTGGAGATGTCGGCGCGCGCGGTGCCTTCGGGCGAGAAGTCGGCGTGGACGGAATTCTCGCGTCCCGCCGCCATCGGGCCCGACTTCCTGGACGCCTGCGTGGAGATCGCCGCGAAGAAGGGCGTCGCCACCACCCGTCTGACGGATCCTTCGTCGGGACTTTCCCTGGACCTTTGGCAGGAGGTGGGCCCGGGCCGCTACGGCTACGTCCAGGTGTTCACGCATCCGCGCCGCCACTGCCTGGCCATCGAACCCATGACCTGCGCGCCGGACGCCTTCAACAACGGAATGGGCCTGGTGGTGCTGTGCCCGGGAGAAACTCTCCGAACGGCGTGCGGCGTGCGCCTGGGGTGAATCTCTGCGACGCGGCACGGATCCGACCCAGGGATTCCAAACAAAATCCGGGCCGACGCGACTGGGTGGTCCGCAGGAGATGTCTGGAGTTATCGTTGTTCCCCAGATGCCACAGACGCACGAAGACCCTTTGCCGCGCCACGCGGCGCTCGCCAAGCTCGCCGAGGCCTACCCCGACTGGATCCAGCGGATGCGCTGCCAGGACGGGGAGGTGGTGTTGCACGAGGGCGACCCCGACGACTCCGTCTATTTCCTGGAGGAAGGGTCGCTCGTGGTGGAGCAGGAGGTCTCCGGAGGCTCCCGTCACGTGCTGAAGGTGCTGTCCAACACCGAAGAAGCCGAGCAGATGGTCCCCTTCGGGGAGATGAGCCACCAGTTGGACGGGAAGCGATCGGCCTCCATCCGATCTTCCGGTGCCAGCGTGGTCGTGCGGCTGGAAGGCGGGGCCTTCGAATCCATCTTCCGCGACTTCCCGGACCTGGCCCGAGTGCTCAACCTGAAATTGGTGGAACGGTTGCGGGATGCCAACGCCCGGCTCAAGGAACTGGTCCAGCAACTGGACCCTCCGGTGGTGCGAGAAATGGTCCTCCAATCCCGGATCCTTTTCCGCGAAGGCGAGAGCGCCACCGATCTTTGGCAATGCGCGGCGGGCATCCTGCACGAGGTGCGCCAGGGCGGGTCCCGGATCGAGATCGAGCCCGACCAGGACGGGTTCGTCGACCCCCTCTCCTTCTTCCGGCACGGCAAATGGACGCGCACCGTGGAGGTCGCGACCGGCTCCTTCCTTTTGCGCTGGTCCTTGGACCATCCCGCCGATGTGTTCCGCTTCCATCCGGAGCTCGCGCTCCGTCTCCTTCGGGAAACGCAATGAACCTCGGTTTCGGCCTTTCGATGGACATGCGGATGGAGCAGAAGCTCTCTCCGCAGATGATCCAGTCCCTCAAGCTCCTGCAGGTCTCGGCCCTGGAGCTCGAGATGCTGGTGAAGCAGGAGATGGAGATCAATCCGGTCCTGGAGATCGACGACGGCCCGGAGCCGGAACTGGTGGAGGAGGAGCGCGAGCAGGAGCAGGAAGAACGGACGTCCGACCCCCTCGAGGAGGACGAGCGTCCCGAGGAGCCCGTGGTGGCCAGCTCCCAGGAGGAGCACGCCGAGATCGATTGGGAGGCCTACTTCGACGACGGCTTCGATCCGGGCGGGCGCATGACCGAAGAGCGGTCCGACCCCGACGAACACTTCGAGAGGGTTCCGGTCCACCTGCAGAGCATGGAGGAGAGCCTGCTGGGCCAGCTGGACGAGAAGCGGTTCGATCCGGCGCTCAAGCCGGTCGTGCAGTGGCTGATCGGGAACCTCAACGAGAACGGGTTCCTGGAAGGCGGCAAGGAAGAGGCGCAAGCCAAGCTGGGGATCGACGAATCGACCTGGGAGGAGGCCCTCTCAGTGCTCCAGAGGCTGGATCCGGCCGGAATCGGGGCCCGCGACCTGCGCGAATGCCTGCTGATCCAGCTCTCGCGCCTGGGGTTGCGGGACACGCCGCCGTGGAAGGTGGTCCACGACTGCTTCGGGCTTTTGCAGAAGCTCAAGATCCCCACCATCGCCCGGCGCCTGGACTGCACCCCGGAGGAGGTCCAGGCCGCCGTCAAGGAGATCGGGCAGCTCGAGCCGCGACCGGGACGCCAGCTCAACGCGCCCCAGTCGCCCGCGGTCGTGCCCGATCTCGTGGTGGAGCGCGGAATGGACGGAAATTGGTTGGTCGGTTTCAACGACCGCACGGTTCCGTCGCTGCGCATCAGCCGCAGCTACCAGGAAATGGTGCGGCGCGGCTCGCGGGCCTCGGTGGACGAAAAGAAGTACGTCCGCGAGAAGCTCAATTCCGCGACCTGGCTCCTGCGCTCCATCGAGCAGCGGAAATCCACCATGCTGAAGGTGATGTACGCCATCCTGGAAGCGCAGATCGAGTTCTTCGAGGAGGGGCCCGGGCATCTGAAGCACCTGGTGCTCCAGGACATCGCCGACAAGGTGAAGATGCACATCTCCACGGTGAGCCGGGTGACCAACGAGAAATACGCCCAGACCCCGCACGGGGTCTTCGAGCTCAAGTCGTTCTTCTCGGCGTCCGTGACGCAGGAGGACGGCACCGAGATCAGTTCCGTGGAAGCGCGGGAAGCCATCAAGAGGCTCATCGAATCGGAGGACCCCGCCGATCCCCTCTCCGACCAGAGGATCGTGGACGTGTTGGAGGACCAGACGCTCCATGTGGCACGCCGCACGGTGGCCAAGTACCGCGACCTGATGGGGATCCTGCCGGCCCGCATGCGACGGAAGTTCTGATCCGGACCGGATCAGGTCCTGGCGTGTAGTTTCCGGGATTGGTTTTCCTTCTTTCCAGGGGAGTCGATCCATGTCCCATGTCTTTTCCCGTCCAATCTTGCAGGAATTCCACCGCCAAGTCGGACTCTTCCACGAGTTCGTCTCGAAGCTCGACGAGTCCCTGCTCTGGAGCGTTCCGGAGGGATGGACGAATTCTGCTGGAGTCCTGGCGCGCCACCTGGCGGGGAACGTCCACCAGTACGTGGGCGCGGACGTGCTCTCCACCGGTTATGTCCGCGACCGCGAGGCTGAATTCCGCGCCCCGCCCGTGGACAAGTCCATCCTCGTGCGCGGCCTCGAGGCGTCGCTGAAGCTGATCGAGGAGGCCGACAAGGCCGTGACCGAACCGGACTGGATTTCCCCGAGAATCGCGTCGGCACGGACCTTCGACTCGCTGGCGCTGTGCATGGCCTCGATGGCTTCGCACGCCTCCTACCACCTGGGGCAGGCGAGCGTCCTGGCCAGGCTCCTCGCACGACCCGCATAGGAAGCCGCTCAGGCCGCCGGGAAGGTCCGTTCCGAAACGTCCCGATGGTATCCCTCCAGGGCCTCCAGCGCGATGGCGCGCAGGTTCACGCGGGCGGGGGCGAACGGGGGCTGGCGAGCGGAAAGGCCCAGCAGGTCGTGGAGCACCAGCACCTGGCCTGCGCAACGGGGTCCGGCTCCGATTCCCACCGTGGGGATCCGGATGGATTCCGTCACCAGCTTCCCCAGGTCCGAAGGAATGTGTTCCAGCACGATGGCGCAGCAACCCGCCTCCTCCATGACCGCTGCCTCCATGACGATGCGCTCTTTGTCCTCCTCGGTGCGCCCCGTCTGCTTGAAGGAGATGGCGGTCTGGGGCAGGAGCCCCAGATGCCCCACGGTCGCGATTCCCGCCGCGCGGATGGCCCGCACCTGGTCGGGCACGCACCCTTCCAGCTTGACGCCGTCGGCACCGGCTTCGGCCAGCAGCCGGGAATTGGCAAGGGCCTTTTCCGGGGTGGAGTCCGCGCCGAAGGGAAGGTCGACCAGGACGCAGGCGCCCGGTGCGCCTCGCCGCACGGCCACCAGGTGGTGCAGCATCTCCGGCATCCCCACCTGCGCGGTCTTCCCCATCCCCAGCATGGTGTTGGCGAGGGAATCGCCCACCAGGATCACGTCGACGCCCGCCTGGACGACGATCGCCGCGAAGGTGGAATCGTAGGCGGTCACCATGGACAAAGGCCGCGGCGCGGGGCGGCGGAATCCATCGAACAGTTCCTGGGCGTTCACGCGTGTGCTCCTCGGGGAAGGTCGGGACAAACCATGTCCTGGATTCCTGGCCTGGGACGTCCCAGGGGAAGCAGGTCGCAGGGACGCAAGGGCGACCCGTCCAACCCGGCGTCCGGATACAGGATCGGTGCAAGCCGTCCCACCAGGAACCGGGAATCGATGCCGGCTTCGCGCATCGCCGAAAGGGAATTCGACCCCGCCCTCTTGGCCAGCCGATTTCCCTCCGCGTCGCCGAGCAGGGGGTGGTGGATGTAGAGGGGGGGAGATTTCCCCAGAAGTCGATGCAGGTGGATGTGCAGGTGGGAAAAGGGAAGGAGGTCGCGCCCCCGCACCACGAGGTCCACGCCTTGGTCGGCATCGTCCACGCACACCGCGAGATGGTAGGCGAAGATCCCGTCCCCGCGCCGCAGGACCGGGTCCCCGAGCGCATCCAGGCTTGCCAGCCGCTGGATTCCGCGCTGTTCGTCGAAGAATTCCGACGGAACCGGCGGCAATCGCATTCTCCACGAATCCCGGGTCCCGGCATCCGTGGGCGAGCGGTTCCGGCATCGTCCGGGATAGGCGGTGCTCGTGGAGGCCTCCTCGCCGATCCTCTCTGCCTGGGGAGCGTCCGAACGCAGTTCGGCCCGGGTGCAACGGCAGGGGTACAGGAGGTCCCGGTCCATCCAATCGATCCAGACGGCCCGGTAGCGCTCCTGCCTGTTCCCCGAGGACTGGCGATGGATGCTTTCGCCGTCCCCCGGTCCGGCAGGGCCCTGGTCCCAATCCAATCCCAACCACTCCAGGTCCCCGAAGATCGCGGCCACCAGATCGGAACGGGCGCGAGCGAGATCCACGTCCTCGATGCGCAGCACCACGGAACCTCCCGCGCCGCGGGCGCGAAGCCAGGCGGCCAGGAACGAGAACGCGTTCCCGGCGTGCAGGGCGCCGGAGGGTGTGGGCGCGAGCCGTGTGCGGGGGCCGGGGAGCGCCGTCAAGGCCGCACCTCCGACAGGAACCGTCTGGTCTCCATCCGGGGGTTGGCCTGGGCGTGGCGCAGGAGGTGCTCGAACCAGAGGTCTTCCAGGGTGTCGCATTCGCCCTTGGACCAGGACCCGGCGGCGAACGGCGCACCGGTTGCCGCGCTTCGCAAGGCGGCGCAGACTCGGTCCACGAGCGGGGGCTCGTGCGAGCGGACGCCGCAGGCGAGGCAGAGAAAGCCCCCGTGCGGCAGGGAGAGGACCGGCGCGGGCGGGATCTCCTCCGAGCCGCATTGCGCGCAGTGGTCCACCGCCAGCGCCCAGCCCATCTCTTCGCTGAAACGTCCCAGGAAGCGCCACAGCGGAGTCGGCGCATATCCGGACCGATCCAGACAGGAAATGGCCGCTTCCAGGGCGGCGAACACGCCGCGGTGTTCCCCGGGTTCGCGGACCAGGCGGAGAACCGTTTCCGCACAGACCATCGCGGTGGCGGAAGCGGCGAGATCGGCGCGCAGGCCGTCGCGGGAATCCAGCGCCCAGGCCTGCGACAGGGTCTGCAGGTCCCGGCCCGGTTTGGCCACCACCTCCAGTTCGGAGAGGCCCAAGGGCTCGAGGGCCCCGGCAAGGGGGGACTTCGGTCGACGCGCGCCGCGCGCCATCAGGCCCACGGAACCCTCCTCGCGCGAGAATACATGGAGGATCCAGGAACTGTCGCCGTAGGGGATCCGCCGCAGGACCACCGCGCGCAGCCGGAGCGTGGCCATGGCCGCACCTATCCTGGAGGCCACCCCATGCGGCGTCCGCCCAGGATGTGGAAGTGCAGGTGCGGCACCGTCTGCCCCCCGTAGCCGCCGGTGTTGGCCACCAGCCTCCATCCGTTTTCCAGTCCGTGCTCCTTGGCCAGGCGACGGGCGGCCATCAGGATCGCGATCAGGACGGGTCCGTCCTCGGGCTCGACGGCGGAGAGCGACGGAATGGGCTTGACGGGGATGATCAACGCGTGGAACGGAGCCTTGGGATCGATGTCCTCGATGGCGAAGACGAGTTCCTCGCGCAGGAGAAACCGGGCCGGGATCGTTCCCTGGTGGATCTTCTCGAAGAGTGTGGGTTCGGACATTCCGCAAAGATACCGAGATGTCGCCCCGACGGACTTGTCTACACCTTCTCCAGCGCGGCCACCATGCGATCGCCCCAGGCGAAAGGCGGCGTCTCCCACCAGCCGTCGAAGAGTTCTTCCTCGTCCTGTTCGTCCAGAAGGGAATCGGGTTCCTCGGCGGAGGCGGGAACCACCGGCTCCTCTCCGGCATCCAACACGGCCTCCGTCTCATCGGCTTCCGACGGGAGGATGTCCAGCTCTTCCGCTCCGAAGTCGTTGTCGGGATGGCATTCCGCCTGTTCCACGAACTCCCCGCCCTGTTCCCGCACGAGACTCCAGGCGTATTCCTCCTCCTGGGTCTCCTTGTCGGTTTCCCCCAGAAGCACGAGGTAGAACTCCCCCGAGCGATGCCGCCATGCCTGGGGTTGCTCAAACTCCACGGTATCGCCGAACTTCTCCAGGGTCTCCGTGACGGAAATCCGGATCCAATCGGAGTCCCCGGCGGCGAAGGTGTCCACCCACTCCGAGGGGAACAGTCCGTCCCAGGAGATTTCCACGATCTCGCCGTCGATCTCCTCCACCCCGTAGTTCCGGGCGAGTTCCACGCTCTCTCCGGATTCCGCCCTGCACAGGCTCCACCACAGGGATTCCTCTCCGCTTTCATCCAGCTCGCCGCGTAGCACCAGGTGGTGGCGACCATCCGGCGCCCGGAAGGCGAGAGGTTTTTCGTGGACGGTGGTGGTTCCGAACAACCTGCGGATCTCCACGGTGTCCAGCGGATTCCAAGGGACGAGGCTCATGGAGCCGAAGTGTAGAACCTCGATGAGGGCGACGAGCGTCGCGATGGCTACTTTGAAGCGGCATGGCTGATCAACGCAACGACAACCGGGCCCCCGACCGGGATCCCGACAAGGCTCCTTTCCGCTTCCCCCGAGGTACGGGAATCCTGCTCCTGGTGGTCCTGATGGGCTTCCTGGTCGCGCAGGTCCTGATGCCGCAGGGAGACCCCTCCTCGGAGCTCTCCTACAATCAATTCCTGTCCCTGATGGCGGACTCGACGTTCCACGTGCGCAGCCTGGTCATCGAGCAGAGCGCCGACGGTGTGGAGCTGCACGGCAAGCGCGACCTGACGGCCAAGGAGAAGGGCTCCCAGGTGGACCACGCCTTCCTGCGCAAGCCCGACGCGCGGGAATTCGTGGTGCGGCTTCTGGGGGTGCAGGATTCCACGCTGCGCGACTGGGCCTCGCGCCGCGGCATCGAGGTCCGCGTCAAGGAACGCGGAAACGACTGGCTCGGGTACCTGGTCTACGTCTCTCCCGCCCTGGTGTTCGTGGTCCTTTGGATCTTCATGCTGCGCCAGGGACAGAACGGACCCAAGGGCCTGTTTTCCTTCGGAAAGTCCAAGGCGAGGGTCACCGGAAAGGACGTGCCCCGGATCACCTTCGACGACGTGGCGGGGTGCGACGAGGCCAAGGCCGAACTCGTGGAGATCATCGAATTCCTGAAGGACCCGGGGCGATTCGACCGGCTGGGGGGCAAGATCCCCCGCGGCGTCCTGCTCATGGGCCCGCCGGGCACGGGCAAGACCCTTCTGGCCAAGGCGGTGGCCGGAGAGGCCAAGGTGCCCTTTTTCAGCATGTCGGGAGCCTCCTTCGTGGAGATGTTCGTGGGCGTGGGCGCGAGCCGCGTGCGGGACCTGTTCGAGCAGGCCAAGAAGACGGCGCCATGCCTGATCTTCATCGACGAGATCGACGCCGTCGGGCGCCAGCGCGGCGCGGGCCTGGGCGGCGGCCACGACGAGAGGGAGCAGACCCTCAACCAGCTCCTCATCGAGATGGACGGATTTTCCGGCAACGAAGGCGTGATCGTGGTGGCCGCCACCAACCGGCCCGACGTCCTAGATCCCGCCCTTCTGCGTCCCGGTCGCTTCGATCGCCGCGTGGTGGTGGACGCGCCCGACGTCAAGGGACGACTGGAAATCCTCCGCGTCCATACGGGCACCAAGATCCCCCTGGACAAGGACGTAGACCTGGAGGTCATCGCCCGCGGCACGCCGGGTTTTTCCGGTGCGGACCTCGCGAACCTGTGCAACGAGGCCGCGCTCCTGGCCGCCCGGATCGGGCGCGAGTCGGTGGCCATGGACGACTTCGAGAAGTCCAAGGACAAGGTCCACATGGGACCCGAACGGCGCTCCCGCGTGATCGCGGAATCCGACAAGAAGACCGTGGCCTGGCACGAAGCGGGGCACGCGGTGGTGGGTTGGTTCACGGAAGGAACGGATCCCGTCCACAAGGTGACCATCATTCCGCGCGGGCGGGCCCTGGGGCTCACCTGGCAGCTGCCGGAAAACGACCGGTTCCTGGTGGCGAAGACCTTCCTGGAAGGCGAGATCGCGATCCTGATGGGGGGGCGCCTGGCGGAAGAGGTCTACCTGGGCCAGATGACCACCGGCGCCTCCAACGACATCCAGCGCGCCACGGAACTCGCCCGCAGGATGGTCTGCGAGTACGGCATGAGCCAGATGGGACCCCTGCATTTCAGCGAGGACCAGCACCAGCCGTTCCTGGGCCGGGACATCACGACCCAGCGGGCCACGTCCGAGGACACGTCCCGCGCCATCGACGCCGAGGTGCGCCGCATCGTCGAGGACGGCTACCGCAAGGCCCGCGAACTGCTCGTGGAGCACAAGCGCGAGGTGGAACTTCTGGCCAACGCGCTCCTGGAATACGAGAGCCTGGAGAAGCCGGACATCAAGGAGCTGTTCGAGACCGGGAAGATCGGACGCCCAACACCGAGCCAGATCCTCGCTTCCGCCGCCAACCCCGTGCCCGCTCCCGCACCCGAGGCCGCGGCCTGAGATGTTCCGGGGTTGGAGGGTGCGGGGTGGCGTCGTCGTTGCGCCCCTCGGCGAGGTCCGGCCCCTGGTGGTCGGCATCCTCAACGTCACCCCGGACTCGTTTTTCGACGGTGGACGCCACGCGGCGTTCGATGCCGCCGTGTCCCACGGCCTGAAGCTCCTCGAGGAAGGAGCCGACCTGCTGGACGTCGGCGGAGAATCCACTCGTCCGGGCGCGGCGACGGTTTCCGCGCAGGAGGAGATCGATCGGACCGCGAGGGTCGTCGAAGCGCTGGTCCAGGAGGGGGCGAAGGTCTGCATCGACACGCGGCGACCCGGGGTGGCCGAAGCCGCGCTGGAGGTCGGGGCCTGCGCGGTCAACGACGTGGAGGGACTCCGCGATCCGCGCACGCTGGATCTTTGCGTTCGATTCGCCGCGGGCGCCTGCGCCATGCACATGAAGGGAGAACCCGGCACCATGCAGGTTTCACCCACCTACGCGGATGTGGTCGAGGAGGTGGGACGCTTCCTCCTCGGGGCCGCGACCCGCTGGGAGGCGGCAGGACTCGCGTCCGACGCCCTGGCGTTGGACCCCGGGATCGGATTCGGAAAGCGGATAGGTCATAATCTGTCGTTGGTAGCGGGGACGTCGACCCTGCGCGCGCGCTTTCCGGGACATCCCTGGTACCTGGGCCTTTCGAGGAAGGGATGGATCCGGGACCTGCCGAACACCGCGCCCGCGAGCGACCGGCTTGCCGGGTCGTTGGGCGGGGCGCTCGCCGCCGCCCATGCCGGTTGCGACATCCTGCGGGTCCACGATGTGGCCGCCACCCTGGAAGCGCCCGACCGGGCTGGCCAGATGGTCCCCGTCCACTTGCAAAGCAAGGTCACCGAGATCGGTACCCTGGAACTGTGGTTCCTGAGCCGGGACAACAAGCAGCGCTGGAAGCTGGAG
>CAYXXL010000062.1:0-12007 GCA_964469025.1 uncultured Fibrobacteria bacterium | reverse complement strand
CCCCAGCCGCCATTCGCGTCGATGGTCGTACGGGGGATACCGGATCGGGGATTCCCATCTGGTGGTGACTTCCGGGGTGGGTTCCGTCGGGTTGCCGATCAGGGTCCTGGTCCGTCCGGAGATCGTCGTGGTGCGATTCCACTCCTGACCTCCAACGGTACCACGGGAATGGTACCATGTGCCGCGATGTCCCTATCCGGCTGGCTCAAACGAATTTCGGACAAGGAGATGCCCGCATTCCGCCGCACGGCGATGGACGTGATGGATGCCGCTGGAGACGCGGAGTTGGGATCCGAGGCGTTGGGGCGGCTCATCCTCAAGGACCCCGCGCTGACCGCGCGCGTCCTGCGCATCGCCAACACCGTGGCTCGCAATCCCTCGGGGCAGAGGATCCTGACCATCTCCAAGGCGATCCTCCTTCTGGGAGCCGACGCCATCCGCAACATCTGCCTGGGGGTGGGCCTCATGGAATCGCTCCTGCAAGGGCGCCGACACGATCGGGTGATGGCGGATCTGGGAAGATCCATCCACGCGGCCCTGGTGGCGCGTGCCCTGGCCGTGGCGCAGCGCGAGCCCAAGGCGGAGGAAGTTTTCATTGCGGGGCTGCTCTACAGGGTGGGGCACATGGTCTTTTGGTGCGTGTCGGAAGACGAGGGGGTCGCGTTGGATGCCCTCTTGCGGCCTGGCACGGAGGACCCCTCCGCGGAAAAGGCGGTCCTGGGGTTCAGCCTGTTCCAACTTTCCCAGGCGTTGGTGGAGGAATGGAGATTGTCGAGTCTTCTCCTGGAGATCTACCGCGGAAGCAAGGAGTCGGTCGCGCCGCAATCCGTTTTGGCGGCGTGGCGCTGGTGTCGCGTCTTGGAATCCGGCTGGGAAGGTCCCAAGGTCCGCCAGGAGTTGGACCGGTTGGCACAATGGCTGGGCTGGGATCGAGCCTCGGTGATGGCGCTCCTGGCCGAACTTTCGCGCGAAGCCAGGGAAACGGCCCAGTTGTTCGGGTCGCAAGCTTGCGCCGATACCATTCCAGTGCCTCCCGCGGCGGAAGGCGGAGATCTTTTCGTCCAGAACGTCGCGAGCGTTCGGGACGAGGACGGTGTGGTCGATGGTGCGGGTCCGGACGAGAATCCGGACAGGCAGTTGGAATGTCTTCGTTCCATGACGGCTTTGGCCCTGGAAGGCCGCATGTCCGAGATGTTTTCCGCCCTGGTCGGAGGTCTCCATGACGGTGTGGGTTTGGATCGGGTGGTATTCTGCGGCATGGAGGCGGGAGACCAGGTCCAGGGAAAATCGGGTGCGGGAGATCCGGAATTCGTCCACCGGTTCCGGTTCACCCTGAGAAGGCAGATGGCCGATTCGCTCTCGAGGGCCCTCGAGCAAGGCGGATTCGTGGAAAACGTCCTCTCCGATCCTTCGCGAAGGCCGGCGATCCTTCCGGAATCCCTCGGAAACCTTCGCGGAACTCCGTTCCTCTTCGGTGTGCTGCAACTGGGGGGCCGAACCCTGGGTGCGGTCTACGCCGATCGTGGATCCAGCGGCCGGATTCTCTCCGATTCCGTCGTGGAGGGATTTCGTCATATGGTGCAACAAGCCAATTTCCTGATGGTCCGCTCGGCGACCATCCGCGGTGGCGTCGCGCCGATGCCTCCGTCCTGAGTCGGCGTTCGGTTGCTTGCCTTTTCGACGCATGGGTTGTCGGACAACGGCGGCTTTTGTACCATTCCCCGTTCTCAAACGCATCAGGAGCAGATTCCATGAGCCACAAGTGCGACGTCACCGGTAAGAATCGGTTGGTCGGGAACATTGTTTCGCACGCCAACAACCATACCAAGATGTTCCAGCGCGCCAATGTCCAGAAGAAGCGCATCTTCGTACCCGAGCTGGACAAATGGGTGGTTGCGCGTGTATCCGCGAACGGACTTCGGACCATCGCCAAGAACGGCGCTTTCGCCGCGCTGGGCCTCAAGAAGTAGGTCGGGATTCGTCTTCGGCCCTCCCACCGGAAAGAGAGGGCTTCCGCGGCGATCGAACTCCTTCAGCCGACAAGGCGCGGAGTGTTACATTTCCACCCTCTTTTCCTTTTGAAAGGACCACTACCATGGCCGTACCGAAGCGGAAGCATTCGGCCCAGAGGCGCGACAAGCGCCGCACGCACTACACCGTCGCGGCCAAGTCCATGGCCAAGTGCGACCACTGTGGACAGCCCAAGCAGCCGCATCGCGTTTGCTCCAAGTGCGGCTTCTACGCGGGCCGCGAGATTCACGAGCCCATCTCCGACTGAGCAGGGGGTCTCCCGTGATCCGCATCGCTCTGGATGCCATGGGTGGAGATCTCGGTCCGCGCGCGGCGGTCCAGGGCGCGATCCTGGCACTGCGCCAGGCCCCGGGTCCCATGGCCGTGGTCCTTACCGGCGACGGACCGATCCTGCAGGAGCTGATCTCCGAACTGGGTGGATGCGATCTCGCCCTGTCCGTGGTGCACACGACACAAGTCGTGGAAATGGGGGATGCTCCCACCGCGGCATTGAAGACCAAGACGGATTCCTCTCTCGTGGTCGCCGTCGGTCTGCAGAAAAAGGGGCTGGTGGAAGCGTCGGTAAGCCCTGGCAACACCGGTGCCATGATGGCGGCCAGCCTCATGGTCCTGGGCCGCGCCGGCAAGATCAGCCGACCCACCGTTGCCGTGGTGCTTCCTTCCGGCGAATCCGGGATCGTCATGGTGGACTCCGGCGCGAACGTGGACGAGAAGCCTTTCCAGCTTCTCCAATTCGCCGTTTGCGGCGCGAGCTACGCGAAGCATGTCATCGGGGTGGAATCCCCGAAGGTGGCCCTTCTCAACATGGGAGAGGAGGAGCACAAAGGCTCCGAGACGGTCGCCGAGACGTACCAGTTGCTGAAGACCAGTCCCCTGAACTTCGTGGGGAACGTGGAAGGTCACGACATTCCCCGGGGCGGTTTCGACGTCCTGGTGACGCCGGGATTCACGGGCAACGTCGTCCTGAAGATGTATGAGGGAATGGGAGAGTTCATGGCCCGAAATTTCCGGAAGGGCCTGCAGGGCGAGCCCTACGACTCCATCTTCGAGAAGATGAACTACGAGAACCGGGCCGGAGGCTTGCTCCTGGGCCTGGACGGGACGTCCGTCATCATGCATGGCCGCTCTTCGGCCAAGGCCTACGTTTCCGGTCTGCACATCGCCTACCGCATGGCCGCGGCGGGAGTGCATCGCAAGATCGCCGAGGAGATCGAACACCTGGAGCTTCCGGCGTGACGCTGCGGGCGGGAGTCGCCGGGATCGGTGTCGCCCGGTTCGGGGATCTCGTCGAAAACCAGGGGCTGGTGGACCGCGGGGTGGACACCTCCGACGAGTGGATCCGGTCCCGTTCCGGGATAGAGCGCAGGCGGTTTCTGTCCGCGGATGATCCTCGCACGACCTCCGACGTCGGCGCGGACGCGTTGAGGATCGCCTTGGCCGATGCCGGCTGGGATCCCGCGAGCCTGGACGCCATCGTCTGCTCGACTTCCACCCCGGATTTCAATTCGTATCCCGCCACCGCATGCCTCGTCCAGGCCAAGGTGGGCGCGGACAACGCCTTCGGGATGGACGTGACCGCCGCCTGCACGGGGTTCGTCACGGCTTTGAACGTGGCGTCCCTTTTCGTTTCGGGAGGGCAGTGCCGCCGCGTTGCCGTGGTCTGCGCCGAACTCAACTCCAGGATCCTGGATCATTCCGACCGCAACACCTGCGTCCTTTTCGGGGACGGGGCCGCGGCGCTGCTGCTGGAGCGTCGCGAAGACGGCTCCGGCGTGCTGGGATCCGACATGAAGAGCGACGGCAGGCTCGCGAAGATCCTCACCGCCCCGCCCATACGCATGGAGGGCAAGGCCGTCTACCGCTGCGCGGTCACCGAGATGCCCGCGATTTCGCGCCGACTGCTGGAACGCACCGGGCTGAAGGCCTCCGACGTTTCGCTGGTGGTGCCTCACCAGGCCAACATCCGCATCATCCAATCCACCGCCGAGCACCTGGGAATCCCCCCCGAAAAGGTGATCGTGAATGTCCAGGACCACGGCAACACCTCCTCCGCCTCCATTCCCATCGCGCTGCGCCAGGCTCTGGACGACGATCGCCTCCACAGGGGCGACGTCGTCCTGACCATGGCCGTGGGCGCGGGGATGATCTGGGGCGCGAACCTCATCAAGTGGTGACATGAAGACGATCTTCCTCTTCCCCGGTCAGGGGTCCCAATACATCGGCATGGGCAGGCAACTCGCCGAGCGCCACGCGGGGTGCCGCGCGCTCGTGCAGGAAGCCGACGACGTCCTGGGTTTCGCTCTCTCGCGGATCCTGTTCGACGGTCCCGAGGACGAGCTCAAGGCCACGCAAAACACCCAGCCCGCCCTCTACGTCGCTTCGCAGCTGGCCGCACTGGCGCTGGCCGAGGCGGGCGTGAAGGCCGATCTCGCCGCGGGGCATTCTCTGGGCGAATATTCCGCCCTGGCGGCCATGGGGGCGCTGTCCTTCGCGGATGGTCTTCGCCTGGTGCGTCTGCGCGGCGAACTCATGGCCGAGGCCGGCGTGCGCCGCCCCGGCGCCATGGCCGCCGTCCTGGGAATGGAGCCTGAGCCCCTGGCTCTCGCGATCGCGGATGTTCCGGGTTGCGTGGTTCCGGCCAACTTCAACAGCCCCGGTCAGATCGTGATCTCCGGAGAGGTCGCCTCCGTGGAGAAGGCCATGGAAGCCTGCATGGCCGCCGGTGCCAAGAAAGTCCTGCGTCTGCCGGTTTCAGGCGCCTTCCACTCGCCGCTCATGGGATACGCGCTGGAAGGCCTGCGCGAAGGCCTGGCGAAGGCGGTGTTCCGCAGCCCATCCGCCCCGGTGATCGCCAACGTGGACGCGCTCCCGCACGACCAGCCGGCCGACTTCCCCGCACTCCTGGAACGCCAGCTGGTGAGCCCGGTGCGCTGGACCGATTCCATGCGCAAGGCCATCGAACTGGGCGTGACCCGCGGCATCGAGGTGGGTTCCGGCAAGGTCCTCATGGGTCTGATGCGCGGAATCGACCGGAACATCTCCGTCACTCCCGTCGAATCGGTCGAGGCCGCCCGGGCCTTGGTCGCGGCCTGAGGTGCACACCGTGACAAAACCCGTCGCACTGGTCACCGGAGCCCACAGGGGAATCGGCGCCGCCATCGCCAGGAAGCTCGGCCACGACGGGTTCGTCCTGGCCTTGGCCGCCAGGTCGGCCGACGCCCTCCGCGCCTTCGCTGGCGAACTCGCCGCGGAGGGGATCGAGGCGGAAGCCTTTCCCGCCGATGTCTCCGACGCCATCCAGGTGGATGCCCTCCTCAAAGGAGTCCAGGACCGCTTCGGTCGTCTGGACGCCCTCGTGAACAACGCGGGCGTCACCCGCGACGGGCTTCTCCTTCGCATGAAGGAAGAGGACTGGGACGCGGTGATCGACATCAACTTGAAGTCGGTGTTCCTGCTCTCCAGGGGTGCGCTGCGTCCGCTCCTGAAGTCGCCGCAAGGCCGCATCGTGAACATTTCCTCCGTGGTGGGCGTGACCGGGAATCCCGGCCAGACCAACTACGCCGCCTCCAAGGCGGGGATCATCGGATTCACCAAGGCATTGGCCCGCGAGTACGCGAGCAAGGGATTGACGGCGAACGCAGTCGCCCCGGGATTCATCGAGACGGAAATGACCGGCCATCTCAACGAGGCACAGAAAGCCGCAGCTCTCCAGGCCATCCCTTCGGGTCGGCTGGGCAAGGGCCACGAGGTCGCCGCCGCCGTTTCATTCCTCGTTTCGCCTTCCGCCGCGTACATCACGGGACAGGTCCTGTGTGTCGATGGCGGAATGGCGATGTAAGTTTCCACCCCAAACCCAAAAGGAGGCTCTACGTGGCCACCGAACTCGAAGAAAAGATCAACAAGGTCATCAGCGACAAGCTCGGCGTCACCGCCGACAAGATCGTGCCCGAGGCGAAGTTCGTCGAGGATCTGGGAGCCGACAGTCTCGACCAGGTCGAACTCGTCATGGCCCTGGAGGACGAATTCAACCTCGAGATCCCGGACGAGGACGCGGAAAAGCTCAAGAGCGTGGGCGAAGTGCTCTCCTACGTGAAGAGCAAGCAGGCCTGATCCGGAACCGTTCCATGGGGCCCGCTCCGGTATGCGCCCGGGCGGGCCGAATTATTTTGAAGGCCGAGGTCTAGACAATGTCGCAACGCGTCGTCATCACCGGCATGGGCGTCGTCAGCCCGGTCGGTTCCACAGTCGATACCTTTTGGAATTCCCTGATCCATGGCCAGTCCGGGGTGGGATCCATCACTTATTTCGACACCACCGACTTCGCGGTCAAGATCGCCGGCCAGGTGAAGGACTTCCATGTCGACCATTACGTGGAAGCCAAGGAAGCCAGGCGCATGGACCGGTTCCTCCAATACGCGATGGGAGCCGCGGTCCAGGCGGTGACCCAGTCCGGGCTCGAAGACGTTCCCGGGTTGGACAAGTCCCGGGTCGGCGTGGTCGTGGGTTGCGGCATCGGCGGACTCGGCACCATCGAGGCGAACCATGGCGTCCTCACCAGCAGGGGACCATCGCGCGTGAGCCCCTTCTTCGTGCCCATGTCCATCATCGACATGGCTTCCGGTCTGGTGTCCATCCGCTACGGCTACATGGGACCCAACTACGGGGTCGTGTCCGCCTGTTCTTCCGCCGGACACGCGTTCATCGACTCGGTGAACCTGATCCGGCTGGGGAAGGTGGATGCGATGGTCTGCGGAGGGTCCGAGGCGGCCGTGACACCCGTATCCATCGCAGGGTTCAATTCCGCCCAGACCCTGTCCAACCGCAACGACGATCCGACCCGCGCCAGCCGCCCTTTCGACCGCACTCGTGACGGGTTCGTGATGGGCGAAGGAGCCGGAGTTCTGGTGCTGGAAAGCGAGGAGCACGCGAAGCGGCGGGGTGCCGAGATCCTCGCCGAGATCGCGGGTTACGGGATGACCGGCGACGCCCACCACATCACCGCTCCCCACCCCGAAGGGACGGGTTCCATACTCGCCTTCCGCGAGGCCTTGCGCGACGGGGGGATCTCGCCGGACATGGTGGACTACGTGAACGCCCACGGGACCTCCACGCCGCTCAACGACAAGACGGAGACCAAAGTGATCAAGGCCGTCCTCGGCGACCACGCCCGCAAGGTCTCCATCAGTTCCACCAAGTCCATGACCGGCCACCTGCTGGGCGGTTCTGCCGCCATCGAGTCGATCGCGTCCATCCTGGCCATCCGCGAGGGCATCGTCCCTCCCACCATCAACTACGAAGAACCGGATCCGGAATGCGATCTGGACGTGACGCCCAATGTGGCGAAGGAACGGAACGTGAGATACGCGCTGAAGAACTCCCTGGGTTTCGGCGGGCACAACGCCGCCATCCTCTTCAAGCGCTGGGAGGGCTAGATCCTGCGCGCTCCGGAAATCCGACCCGAATGAGATCCCTGCGCCGACTGTGGCGAAGGCTTGCCGGGATACGGCACCCTCTGCGACCGCTGGAAAGGTCCTTGGGGCATGTCTTCGCCAATATCGGTTACCTGGAGCACGCCTTGGCGCACCGATCCTGGATCAACGGGAACGGCCTTCCGCTGATCGGATCCAACGAACGCCTGGAATTCCTCGGAGATGCGGTGCTGGACCTGGTGGTGACCGACCACCTCTACCGCAGCCGCCCAGACGAGGACGAGGGGAAACTCTCGAAGATCAAGAGCCTGGTCGTGTCCGCGCGCGTCCTGGCCGAGGTTTCCCGCGACATCGGGGTCGGCGCCCACATGAGCCTTTCACGCAGCGAGGAGAAGAGCGGTGGTCGCGACCGGGAAAGCATCCTGGCCGACGCCTTCGAAGCCGTGATCGGGGCCATCTACCTGGACGCCGGGTATTGGCCTGCCCACAACTTCCTCCACCGGAGCGTGGTGTCCGGCTTCGACCGGTTCCTTGGCGACGACGACCTCGCCAACTACAAGAGCGCCCTCCTGGAATACAGCCAGGGAAAGGGCTGGGGGGCGCCCCAGTACGAGGTGGAGCGGACCGCGGGCCCCGAGCACCACAAGAACTACCACGTCATGGTCCGCATCCGCGGCGAAGTGTGGGGCCGGGGGAAGGGCGCGTCCAAGAAGGACGCCGAGCAGGCGGCGGCCCGGATCGCCTTGGATTCCCGCGGCATCCCGACGCCCTAGACCGGGGTGGCCGAGCGAGCGGAGTCGAGCGTATCGCCCTGCCCCAGGACGAGCTTCGAGTCCGCCGCTGCCCGCTCCAAACCCTGGGGCACGAACCTCTCCAGGTAGTCCGCGTCCTCCAGGAGATGTCCGGTCCCGGTCTCCTGGCGCGAGATCATGTGCTTGAGGGCGGCGAGGTCTCCCGACCAGCGGATTCCGTCGAAGAACTGCACGCCCTGGAACGCGGTCTTGTAGAGGGAACGCGTGGAATAGCAGGTCCCCAGGTGAAGATGTCGGAATCCGGCTTCCGCGAGGAAGCGGACGGTTTCCGTCATCTGGTACATGCCCAGGCCGGCCGCCGCGTCGTCCAGCCTGTGGAAGGCGTTGGAGTAGAACCCGACCGTCCTCTCCAGGTAGAGGGATACGAGGCCGCATTCCGAGCCCGCGCCATCGCGGAAGGAAAGGACGTGGGTCGTGGCGGGAGGGCGGAAGATCCTTTCGATCCGCCCGCGGTCGGGAGGCGACGACCAGCGGACGGCGGCGCATTCCAGGCACAGGCCGAGCCGTTCTTCGGTGGGTTCGAAGTTCCCGATGGGAAGCAGCGTGGCGACGAACCCGTCGCCCTTGCGAAGAATGCGCCGGTTCTCGGAACTGGGACGATAGCCGTCCAGAGGCACCCTGACCTGGCGGCAGAGGTAGAAGCGGGAAAGGCCAGGACCGGAGGGCAGGAAGCCCAGGGAAAGGGCGGTGGCGGGCGTTTCGCCGGGCTCCAGGAACCCCCACACGGCGTAGGGGAAGACGTAGCCGGCGTAATCCGGCCGGGCTTCGGAGAGCAGGATCTTCAAGGCTTGACCTCGAAGTGCTGCCAGTCCTGGACGCGGTGCCAGTGGGCGCCCCAGCGCCAACCTCGGCGTCGGAGGAAGCGAACGGCGAGGCTGGTGTCGGAAAGGGTTCCGGGAGCCGATGGGTTGTGCCGGGCCCCGCGGGGCACCGGGCGACCGTGGTGGAATGCGGGATTCTCCAGGGGATTGACGTCCAAGGCCAGACCCTTCGCGTGGCTTGACGGGGCCGAGGTGCCCCACATGCCCCGCCAGGCGAAGCAGGAGGTGTTGTCCCCCTCCATGGAGAGGGAATCGGATCCACCGAAGGCGGCGACCGGCACAACGGAGCGCAAGGGAAAGCCCGAGCGTTCCAGCGTGTCGAACAGGTCGGACAAATCCTGGCAACGCGATCTCGCGCAGACGATCTGCCCGCGGTGGTGCAAGCCGTCGAATCCCAGGTAACCGACCTCGCGCACGTCCAGGGTGCCCGCGACGGCTTCGGGAACCCCCGGGCCGATGGCGGCTTCGCGTGGGAGGCGGCTGTCCACGACCACGGAAATGTCCGCGGCCACGAGGACGCGCAGAAGGCAGGTTAGGAAGCGAATCATCCCTGGTGAGGGAAGGTAGAACGCCGACCGGGCGGGGAAAGGTCGGCGTTCGCCGGTTGCCCGCGCGACTACCATTGCCCCACCATGCACTCCTTCGAGATCCTGGACCAGATCCTGCGCGACGGCCTTCGGGAGGCGGGTCTTTCCACCGACATCTCGGCGCGCCGCACCCTCGGGGCCAGCGGGATGCACCTGAAAGGGCTCCTGTTCGCCTACATCGCGACGACGGGGATCGCCTTGAAGCTGTCGCCCGCCGACCAGGTCGCGCTCCTCGCCCTGCCGGGTGCGAGCCGCTACAGCCCGGGCGCCGACCCCACGCGCTCCAACCAGTTCGTGCACGTGCCTGAAGCCATGCTGGACGACAAGAACCGTCTGGCGGCATGGATCCGGAAATCCTGGGCCTTCGTGGAGCGCACCACGCCGCAGGGTCGTCCGGGTTCCCGCAAGACCGCCTCGCGACTGGGGCGCGGCCGGGCGCGCTGAGCGCTCGCTTCCGGCATGCAAGGCGTGGATCTCCCGACCTATCTTTCCCGCTTTCCCTTCCGCCCTTCCATCCAAGAGGATCCTTCCCATGCCCAGAAAGCCCGCCCCCAAGCCAGCCGAGAAGGCCGTCCCGGCCATCGCCTCCAAGGCCAAGGTGCCGGGGCCGCCGGCGGGCGGGTTCAAGACCCTGGACGGGAAGCCCGTCAAGAAGGTCTGCCTGGCCTATTCCGGCGGCTTGGACACCTCCATCATGATCACCTGGCTGAAGGAAACCTACGGCTGCGAGGTCGTCGCCTTCGCCGCGGACGTCGGCCAGGGCAAGGTGGAGACCGCACCCCTCCAGCGCAAGGCCAAGGCCACAGGCGCGGTCAAGTGCATCGTCGAGGACCTCCGCAAGGAGTTCCTGGAGGAGTACGTATGGCCCACCCTGCGCGCGGGAGCCAAGTACGAATCCGTCTATCTGCTCGGAACTTCGTTCGCCCGGCCCGTGATCGCCAAGCACCAGGTCCTGGCCGCCTGGGCGGAAGGTTGCGACGCCGTCGCCCATGGCGCCACCGGCAAGGGGAACGACCAGGTCCGCTTCGAGCTCACCTTCGCGGCCATGGACCCCAAGCTGAAGATCATCGCTCCCTGGAAGGATCCCAACTGGCGCATCGCCTCGCGCGAAGAGGCCATCGACTACGCGGAAGCCCACGGGATCGAGCTTTCGGTCACCAAAAAGAAGATCTATTCGGAAGATGCCAACCTTTGGCACGTGTCCCACGAGGGCGGGAAGCTCGAATTCCCCGAGAAGGAGCACGGCTTCGAGATGTTGCGCTGGACCACCCCTCCCCAGCAGGCCCCGGACAAGCCGGAATACGTCACCGTGGATTTCGAGAAGGGAACGCCGGTCGGGGTCAACGGCAAGCGCCTGGATGCGGTGACCTTGCTGGAAGCCCTGAACAGGCTGGGAGCCAAGCACGGCGTGGGCCTGGTGGACATGGTGGAGAACCGGCTGGTGGGGATGAAGAGCCGCGGCGTCTACGAGACTCCCGGTGGAGCGATCCTGTACGCCGCGCACGAATGGCTGGAGCAGCTGACATTGGACCGCGACACCTTGCGCGAGAAGCGCCGCGTGGCCGACGTCTACGCCGAGCTCGTGTACGATGGTCGCTGGTTCACTCCGTTGCGGCAGGCATTGGACGCCTTCGTGACTTCCACCCAGTACGTGGTTTCGGGATCCGCCAGGCTCAAGCTCTACAAGGGCAACATCGTCCTGGCCGGCGTGGAATCCCCCTGGAGCCTGTACGATCCGCACCTCGGCGGCTTCTCCGACGTTCCCACCTACGACCAGAAGGACGCGCAGGGCTTCATCCGCTGCTTCGGCCTGCCGCTCAAGGTCAGGAACATGGCGTTGGGGCGCAAGAATCCCGTCAAGTTCTGACCTGAAGGGCCGGCACACCACCGACCGTCGTCCGCATTGATACCTTGGGTCGGACATGAACATCCAACCCGACACCGGTGTCGTCCTGCCTTGCGCCGGAGCCGGGCTGCGCGTGGGCGCAGCTCGCCCCAAGCAGTTCCTGGACCTGGGTGGTCGACCGGTCTTCCACCGCTCCTTGACCGCTTTCCTCGCCCATCCACGCGTGGTGGCCGTGGTGCTGGTGGTGGCCCCCGCCGAACTCCACCAGGTGCATGCGGATTTGGCCAGGTTCTTCGGGAGCCTGATCTCGTCGGGAAGGCTTTCCCTGGCCGAAGGGGGTGACGAGCGCTGGAAGTCGGTGCGAAATGGCGTCCAGGCCCTTCCCGCCTCGGTTCGCTTGTTCGCCGTCCACGACGTGGCGCGACCCTTCCTGACCGCACAGGACATCGATTCCGTCCTTTCCGCAGCCCAGCTCGACGGA